>JAFGXW010000140.1 GCA_016936415.1 Bacilli bacterium
GCAACTGATCAATCAGGAAACCATACAACCCAAACATTAAGAACCGTCCATGTAGTTGATTTAGAATCCCCTGAGATTCTATTAGTAGGTCAGTCAACATTGTACATTTCGGTAAATGAAGCGTATGTCGATATGGGTGCTAGTTGCATCGATAACTATGATCTTGCATGTACTGTCACCATAAATACTGATAACTTAAATACCAATTTGATTGGCACATACACTGTATCCTATACAGCGGTAGATGCATCAAACAATATAGCAATAGAGGCCACTAGAACAATTATTGTCCAAAATGCTCAAAATAGAATACCTTCCATCACTCAAAATGATGTGATATATCACCTAGTGAACCAACCTTGGACTTATCCAACACTTTATGTTCCTTACGAGGGAGATTACCTTGCGACTAGGCAAGGTTCTGTGGATGAAAGTACACTTGGTACCTATGACATTCTCTATCAAATAACCGATGAACTAAACAATGTATTTGAATTACATGTTTTGGTAATCGTAGTGACAGATTTACCTGATGAACTCTTATTTTTAAATCTACAAAATATCTATAATTATTACCCTTCACTCTATGCAATCTTACGTGATTTTGATCAAAATCAAGATTTGTATTTAGATACCCAAGAAGCAAGTACTATCACTTCTTTGGATGTTAGTGGAATGAATATTAAGAACATTGATTTTCTTTCCTATCTCACAAATTTAAATACTTTAACTGTAGATGATAATAACTTGTATGATCTTGATTTTCTAGAAAATTTAACTCACTTAGAAACATTATCCGCTCGTCATAACTTTTTAGAAGCATCGGATCTTTGTGTATTATCTGACTCAAACTTGAAACATCTTGATTTAAGTGACAACTATATCTCAAATCTAGACTGTTTGGTCTCAATGGATTCATTGGCTGATTTAAATGTAATGGACAACATTCTTTCAAGTATACCGCTCTTAGCCTCAAGTTCTAATTTGACTCAGTTGAATATCAGTCATAATTCTATCGATACGCTAGACGACCTTCTTCCCTACACAAACTTGATAACACTAGATATTAGTAATACCCTAATCACCGATATCTATGATATTGATTTTCTCTCAAAACTACAAAACATTACCTTAAATGAGAACATCACAAATTATTATCCAATCGATTATTTACCAGAACTAAAAACGGTAATTATCGATCAATTAGACGCTGATTTAGAACAGTCATTCTTCTTTGATTATTTAATGACTTATGGCATCTCAGTGACCACAAAATCGATGACTTCTTTCGATTTTGTTTATCCAAATATCTTATTGTTGGAAGACTCAAAAATCATCACACAAGGCGATACCTTGGATTATTCTTCTTTGGATTTAATTGTGTATGACTATTATGATTTATATATGTCAGAACAAATCATCTCAAGTGTTCCTGACACCTCAGTTTTGACACCTGGTGTCCACACCATTACACTAAGTTTTACTGATTCTGAAGGGAATACTTCTTCAACCAATTTTGAAATCCAAGTGTTAGAAGATTATGATTTGGGTAATATCGTCATATTTATTCGCTTTGCAGATGAACTTGATTTCGTTTCCCCACTTTCTCTTGCATATTATAATGACTTATTCAATGGTACTTCCTCTTCGTTGAGAGATTATTATTTAGAGGTATCGAACAATGCATATAATATCAACACCATTCTTCCAGAAGATGAGATAATTTTCTTTACTGACACATATACAAGAGCATATTATCAACCGTATGATGAAATTACAAATCCAATTGGTTATCAGGATGATGATGAAGGTTATTATCGAGAACAAGAATTACTAGGAAATGCGATAAACTTTGTAGATGCAATGGGTATATTTGGCGATGAAGAAGTGCTTGATTACGACAATGACGACGTCATTGATGTCATTACATTCTTGATTTCTGGACAAGTAGATGATTGGGCAGATTTAATTTGGCCACACAAATATGCCATGTATACAAGTATAGATGCATTTGGTGATTTCTTAGAAGATGCACCAACTATTCATGGTAAATATGCCTATGAATATACCTTCCAATTAATTGGTGATAGTGAAACAATAAGTCCATATTTTGATTTGTCTACATTTGCGCACGAAATGTTTCACATCATTGGTGCACCCGATTTATATCATTATTATTCAGATGATGATATTGATCCTACTGGATATTGGGGTCTCATGAATTCTACTTATGATATGCCAGTACACATGCTTGGATATATGAAAGAAACGTATGGTAACTGGGATCAAGATGAAATTATAGTTCAATTAAATGGTACCTACGTGTTAAACAGAACAACACTAGAAACGAATAATTTATTGGTGATTGATTTGGGTTATTCAAACGAATATTTATATTTAGAATATCGAACACAAAACGGAGAATATGAAATCAACTTACCAGGCGAAGGACTCTTGATTTATCGCGTAGATTCCGATTATTATTTAGATGGAAATGTTTATGGTTATTATGATGAATCAGAAGTTGCACTAGAAGAAGTGTATCTGTTTAGACCTTCTACTTTTGATAATATAAGACTGGCCAATGAAGGCATTTACGTGATTGTCGATGACGGGGATCCTGAAGGTGCAGTACTTTCACTTCAAGGCATTAACTCCGCAGGGCCAGAAACAACCATTCCCCTATTTCATAGCGATGGAACACCAATTCATATTACAATTACTGTGGTCCAAGAAGACACTGACTCAGTAACCGTTCAAATCACATGGAACGACTAAACAATTACAAAAAGAACACATTTTATCATGTGTTCTTTTTTTATTCAGTATCTGTTTCATAATCATGTATTTCCAAATTATATTTCACAGCACTCATAGTAAAGTGTTATAATTAGATATATAGGAGGTGACATAATGCAAAAATTGAAACGAATCTATTTAATTTTAGCGTATATGTTCTTTATTTATCCACCATTTATCGCTGGTCTTGTATTCATTTATAACGAAACTGGAGACAATGTTGAAACCATCAGTTTATTTGTGAACATCCTTGTTCTACTCGTTTTAACTGGCGTAATTTCTCTTTTCATCGCAAATAAGAAACTTCACATACCAACCAAAGAAGAAATCAAATATTTGATTTTCGGCTTAGTTGGAAATATCGTCATGTACTTCTATACATTTCAAAACAATTTAAATTTAGAAAATATTGTAACAATTTATTTGGTGTTGCTCATTGTGATGGGGGTTCATTATGCGTTGATTTCAAAAAAATTTCAACCATTAGAACTTTGGATTTTACTCCCAATATTTTTGGTGTATGATTATTTATATTTAATCCTTACCGGTTGTGGTTATTCAAACCAATATAACTGTTATCAATCAACAAGTTCATACCCTTTCTTAGTACCTCTATTTTTCATCATAGTTGCTTTTATTATGCTTTATTACATCTATCGAATTGTCTTATATAAATTGATTGATCTCTTTAAAATCATCAATATCGTGTTATCTGTAATTTTATCTTTTATCGCATTCAATGATTTTACTGCGAATGAAAAATTCACCTTAACCGTTGCTATATTATTACCGTTTTTCATTATTGTTGATTTTATCGTAAGCATTGTGAATAAGACATTCAAAAAACAAATGATTTTATTCTACATTAGAACGATTACCCTTATTTTCATCTCCATCTTCATTGGCGCATCTGGCATCCTAAATGGTTATGATTTCGATGTTGAATCACTTGCAGTATTTGTTGTGATTACATACGTTTCATTGTTCATCTCAATCTTGAAAACAATCATGAACATCACCATTGTAGAAACCAAAATAACTGATTTGTTTTTACCAAATTCATCTTCTGTGAAATATTTATCTTGCACATCAGACGAACTTGCTCAAATCGAAAACTTCTTCCTTCACTATAAAGGTGACACCATTACTTCTATAGATGATTATAATCTACAAGTCAAAAAAGATACTAATGTGATTGGTGTTGTTCGGGCAACCACTACTTTACTCGAAATTAATCCTAATTTGATGCAAGCTAATATCTATTTCTTAAAAGTAATTGAAGATATTGAGCAGCATTCTACCGAACTTATAAATCGAGTAGAGCGACACTATAAATCTTCTGGAGTTACTTATTTAACCTATCAAGCTAATATTCATGAGAAAGAAATAATTGAAGTCTTATTAAAACGTGGATACAGCCCAGTAAAAACCGAAACATCTGCGTATACTTTCATTAAAATCTTATCATAATTTAAAAGCCTAGAGTCAGTCTCTAGGCTTTATTATTTTCACCAGTTTTTGATTGATATACACTATATATAACAAAAACATATGCTATGGTTTTTGGCATCATCAATGCTCCCAAAGCAGGAACAAAATCAACGAAGAAGATGACAGGCATATAGAACAGAAAGCTGAATAATACCCCAAAAGCGATCTTTTTATATAGTTTGTGATTTTGTTGATAAGCTGTAATCAGCATCAAAGCAACCAAGTATATTCCCATTAACATGAAAGGTAGATTTCTGATGATTCCAAATGCATAAGTTGCTTCACCAGTGAACCATTCGTTTTGTGGAAAAAAAGTAATCACAAATTTGATTATCAATAATGAGTAGATAATGATTCTATTCATTTGTTTTTTGATATTAAATGTATCTTCAAAATCTCGATAAAGCAAAAAATAAAATATAGTCATTGTCGCAGATGTAATAGCTGAACCTAGTCCTAAGTAGAAAACATAGTCATCGATACCGGTTGTCAAATGACCAATTATACGAGGAATCAAGTGGAACATATCGCCAAATCCTAATATTAATGCCATTATTCCAAACGTTCTTTTTTGTTTCGTTGCTCCTTTGATCAATTTAAATCCAAGGAAGAAAACAAAACTCAAATATATAATATCGAATATTACTTCAAAATATTTCATCAAATCACCTCAAAATAGATTATATCACGAAAATTGATAATATATTTAGTCTTTTATTTTATCTACAAAAAATGAAGATTTAAATATAAAATTTATTTGTCAATATAGAACAACTCATATATAATGTATAAGTCGAGGTGAAAATAAATGAATACAAAAAAAATGGTTTTAACGGCATTATTTGTCGCAATTGGAATTGTATTACCCCAATCACTACATATGATGGGTGGAAGTAATTTAGGTTCAATTTTATTACCAATGCACTTACCCGTTTTCATTGGAGCAATGTTGCTTGGTCCAGTAAGTGGAGTCATCATCGCAGTTGTGAGTGTTCTAACCGGTATGATGATTGGTATGCCACCCCTTTATATTGGAATCTATATGATTTTCGAACTGAGCGTTTACGCGCTAGTTAGTGGTTACTTGTCTAACAATTTGCGTTGGAATGTGATTGTGTCATTTGGAATCGCGAAAGTTCTTGGAATGTTAGTTGGGCTTTTGATTATTCAACTTATGATTGGTGTATTGGGTGTTAGTTTTCCAAGTATATTTGGAACATTCGCTATGTTTGCAATTGGTATTCCTGGGATCATCATTCAAAGCATCTTGGTTCCTTCTACAGTCATATTATTGAGAAAGCAACTACATACAAATGAATCATTATCTTGATTATTTAAAAGCGCATAGCGATTTGACTTGTATCATATATCATGATAACAATATTGTCTTTACTTCATCTGAAAAAGGTGTAAAACCAATACTAGATTTTTATCATCAAACTGAAACATTATTGTCAGATTACATTGTCGTTGATAAAATCATGGGTAGAGGCGCAATCATCTTATCAAAGCTGATTCATGCGAAAAAAGTAGTGACGCCTATCATCAGTGAACCTGCATATCAACTCGCAAAAGAATACAACATGCATGTTACTTTCACAACCATAGTCCCTTACATTATTAATCGCGAACAAAATGGTCATTGTCCTATAGAAACAAGTGTTATCAATATTAGCGACCCGGTGTTGGGATATCAAACCATTATCAATACGCTAAAAAATTTACAAAAAAAGGATTGAATATCAATCCTTTTTCAATATTATAATAATTCTTCATTCACTTTTGAAAACAAGTAAGCAGAAAACACCATGACAATGGTTACTAGGGCAAATGTGAAATAATATCCAATAAACTCAATAAAGAAAGCCCCAACTAGTGGCAATATTACAATCAAAAGATTTAGAGATCCTCTTATTCCCAAATATTCAATTCTTTCACCAGAAGGTGTAATGTTTAATAAGTATGGCTCAAATCCAACTTTTCTTCCACTAATTGTAAATCCTAAAATAAAGAATACTACAAAGTACAACAAAGAATTTGTAAATGCGCTAAGGATCGCGATAACTGGATTGATTCCACCCAAAATGATACATATAGTCACAATGCTTTTGGCACTATATTTTTTTCCAATAAAACCCCATAAGATATTCGATAAAATCGTTCCAGATATTTGTACCAAGAGAAAGATTCCAATATAAGTTTCATCGAACTTTAATACTTCTTTAGCAAAAATAATATAAAATGGTAAAATCATAATGCTAAATGCTGATAAATTTTCAGTTAAGATGAAGTATTTAAATGGTTTACTACTATTTACTTTTTCAGGTATTTTCTTTATAAAGTCTCCAAATCGTTCCTTAATTTCAGGTACTTCACCTCTTGGTTCTTTCACAAAGTAAAATCCAATAGAAGCAATAAACAAACCTATAAAACCTACAAATAGTCCTATTGTATAGTTATAAGGAAATTCTATCCCGAGTGAGAATATTCTAGCAATTATGAATCCACCAAGCAAACTAGCAGTTGAACCAAATACTTGTTTCAAAGTAAAGACATTCGTTCTGTGCGATGAAGGGATTGTTTTAGCCAAGACATCACTATAAGAAAGTCCTGCGACTCCCCCACTTAGACTGAATAAAAAGACAAATAAGAAAAAAGCAAGTAAAGTGAATGTTGGCATGGATAAAGAGAAGAAATAGGTAAAAATTGCCAATCCAAAAAACGACAATCCTCTAATATATATACCAATTAAGAGAAACTTCTTTTTGTATGCTGCTCTTTTTAAAAAATGACCAAAAATCATATTAAAGAACAATGGGACCCCAAGCATAATGCTATACAGTAATGCAAAAACAAACTTTGATTTTGTTAATACATTAATCAAGGTTGGAAAGACCGTATTCAAGTCCAACATGGCCATTGTAATTGCCAAAAAGAAACCATGCCATAAAAAAGCAAAATAGCCTCGTTTAATATTTCTATCCATCATACTTCTCCTATCGAATCTTATAACTCTATCATACTACAATAACTTTTAAAAAAGACATATAATACAAAAACGGATACAATTATCCGTTTTACTTTACTACAATAGCATTTGTAGGACATGCTGGAGCACATCTCATACATCCACGGCACATTTCTTCTAAAATTATTGCTTTTTTGTGATCCATCTTAATAGCACTGAATGGGCATGCGCTGATACAACGACCACATCCAATACACTTTTCTTCTTTTACTATCGCTACTTTCATGTTTCCTCCAAAAAATAATTGTATAATTTAGTTTGTTTACAAACTTTACAAAATTATTATACGCTTTCTTTTGGATTAATCAAGTTTTTTTGAAATATCTATGTTTCTACTTAATCTTTCAACAAATTTTTGGCAATCGAAAAATCTAGACTCAAACGTGATATTTATAAATTCCATAATAGAACGATTTTTTTTGTTTCATATTTTAGACATAAATTATTCTATATTTTGTTTTTTGTTTTTCGAAATAATATTCTTTAAGAATTTATAATATAAATAACCAACGAATCTTTTTACATAATTAATCTTACAAATGAAAAAATAGGGACGCTTTAAATAACCTTGTTTTTCCCAAAACTCAAGATCAATGGGTAAGATTTCTTCTGCGAGCACCTTTTGTGTATGAAATTCAAATATTTGTTTCCATGAAGGTTTGTATTTTACAAGATTTTCTTTGTTTAAATATTTCTTGAACTTACTGAAATCTTTTTCTAATAATGGTTTCTCCAACGTGAATAAGGTCCTAGAGATATTCCCAGCATCAATAGTCCCCCATTGGACCGACAAATCTTTCAAATATTGAATAGAAGCTTTTGACCCCGTGACTTGTGTTGTTGTGACAAACAATACTGGTTTTCCAACAACTGGTGATCTATGATACCAAGCACAACCACGATCAAAGATATTCTTCAAATATCCCGGTATTTGTCTTAAATGAACAGGACTACCAATAATCAATCCGTCTGCTTCAATCATCTTGTTTAATATGATACTTGCATCATCTTGAATATGGCAGGTTCCTTTTCGCAAGCAATTCTCGCACCCAACACATGGTTTCACGTCATAATCGCTGACATTGAGAATTTCAACTTCATGTTCGTTAAATTGCTCACCAATTTTCTTTAGTAAATGATACGTTGTTTTTTTACGCTGACTTCCGTTAATCATTAAGATTTTCGCCATAAAAATACCTCTTTATATGTTATTTTTTAAATGAATTGATTTTGATTTAAAGAAGATAACCAAATAGAAAATCATGGTACATACAGCAAGCATAAAAGTAACCATTATTGTTGGTGTATCCCATTGATTTTGGATGGTTCCATTGAATACAAATAGTAATCCACCTACATTATAAATAAAGTGAATCATGATCGATATCCAAATGTTTTTTGTCAGGATATAAATCATCGCAAACATCATTCCTGTTAAAAAAGTATACCCAATTTGAAGCATGGTATTACCAATACTAGCTCCACTAAATAAATTTAGAATATGCATGAATGAAAAAAGCGTTGATGAAAATATAATAGCTATAAATAAACCTTTTTTCGTTTGAGGTAAGTATACTCGCAACAAATTTAGTACTACTCCGCGGAATACCAACTCTTCAAATACAGCTAGACTCCCCATAAAAATCAAAAACAAAGTGATGGTTCTATTGGATTCAAAGATCGTTGTTCTTCCAGATAAATAGGCAAAAAATGGGAAATTATTGATTGCGACCAAAAACGCAGGTATTAAGATCAAAGATATCTTCATATTTACCTTGTGAAAAGCAATAAATGACTTTAGATGATTGACATACAACAAATAAATCACTAAAATTGCTCCAATTCCACGCGATAAGCTTCCTTGTATAAAATATGAGTTCAATACACTGTTTGATAACGAAAAATCAAACAGGTCCAAAATAACCATCATTGCAAGACAAATAATTACGATAATTTTAACTTTCATTGGTCTGTTTCTTCCTATTCCATCGAATATACAAATAAATTCCTACCACGAACATGAAAACACTTAAAAATTGTGATGGGGTAGGATATACGTTATATTGTGTTTCAAACCAAGAAAATAGTTGTCCACGGTCATCACCACGAATGAACTCAATGAAAATACGCCATACTGAATATGCGATCAGATATGTTTCCATTTCTTTATTTTTAAAACGTTGTATAAAATTCAATGCGAAAAATAAAGCAAACAAGAACGCTGACTCAAATAACTGTGTGGGAAATACAGCTTGATTTGGATAGATTTCACTCGCATGACCATGAGGAAACACCACGCCAAACAAAGAATCCGTTGGTATCCCAAAACAACAACCTGCAAAGAAACAACCAATTCTCCCAAAAGCATGCGCGAGCACAACACCCGTGATAATTGTATTCATAATTTTTCGTAAATCACGATTATCATAGCGGAAAAACAAATGATAAAGTAAAATGAAAAGTCCGATTCCTCCTATGAAACCGCCAATAAAGGTAATCGATCCAAAGGATAC
>JAFGXW010000141.1 GCA_016936415.1 Bacilli bacterium
AATTTAGGTAGATTGGTTGAAAAGAATATTTCAAATACAAGATTATATCAAATTGATGGAACAACACACTATGATTTTTCTATGGCGTACATGTATTCACCTCTTACCAAACATTTGGGAATGACAGGTAAGCTGGAAGGTGACTATTTGGTTTCCATTCTTAAAAGCATGATCACAGACTTTTTTGACCAAACGTTAAAAGTAGATAATAATGTTGGATATATTGTGATTGAAGAGAACTGGCCAGAACTACGTAGATTAAGATAGTATTTTGGTTTATATATAAAATCATATTAATATGAAATAGTAAAGAAGATTGAGGACAAGAGATGGATGCAAAAACAATTCAGTATTTAGAAAATCAGTTGATAGAAAAGTTTACTTTTCAACAAATTGACAAATGGAACCTAGCAATACAAATGATAGCGGAGATAGGAAATCATGACTCTCATCTAAGAGATGATATTATTTACCCGAACTTAGCTCACCTTCTTCATGATTCCCATTTCACTAATGACGAGTTATTGACAATTACAAACAAACTATTTAGTGAAGAGCATTTATGGTTTGATATGGAAAATAACATTCCATATAGTGCCCTAAACCGAACGTTTACCAGCTTGCAAATCACCATTTTGGTATACGTTCATTTTCGTGATAATATTTACGATACATTATTCTTCAAACAATTGTTTGTATCATATCTTGATTATTATAAAAAAGAATCTGATTTAAGAGGCTATGAAAAAGAAGTAGGTTGGATTCATAGTGTTGCTCATGGTGCAGATGTATTGGCACAGTTTGCTAGATGCAGCGATATTGATGTGCAAGATTGCATGGACATGTTTCAAGCAATCTCGGATAAGTTTATGATTTCACACTATTCATATGTTTCTGATGAAGATGAACGTTCGGTAGAAGTGCTAATCAACGTCTTAAATCGAAAAATTTTATCCAATGAGTTTCTTATTTCATGGGTGCAAAAACTTGGAAACTATCCAAGACCAACCACTTATCCTGAAGTATATCGAATTAATATTAATGTGAAGAGCTTATTACGATCACTCTATTTTAGATTGATTGATGAAATTGAATATAACTTTTTGACAGCTGAAATAAAAAAAGTCTTACTTGAAAATGTAAAATTGCGTTAAGCAATTACAAAAGCGACTCTCCTTTGGAAGTCGTTTTTTAATGTAAAAATTAATGAAAACACTTTCATCTATTTTATACTTTACTGCTTTAAAGCGATAAAGTATAATGATTTTTGTAAACTTAAAAAAAGGAGAAAGAAAATGAAAAAATTACTGGTTTTATTATTGCTAATTTGTACTGTGTTTGTAAGTGGATGTGAGAAAGAAGAATCGGATTTAAATTCCCTTGAACAGGTATTAGAAAGTGGACAGCTTATCCTAGGATTAGATGACACGTTTGCTCCAATGGGATTTCGTGATGATGCTGGAAATGTTGTAGGATTTGATATTGATTTGGCAAAAGCGGTTGCTGCTGAACTTGGAGTAGAACTTGTTATTCAACCAATAGAGTGGGATAGTAAAGTTCTTGAATTGAATGCTGGAAATATCAATATGATCTGGAACGGACTAACCATTACGGATGAAAGACTTGAAACAATTAATTTTAGTCAACCATATTTGAATAACCGTCAAATCGTGTTAACAAAAACGGGATTGTCAATCTTGTCAGTAGATGACTTAACAGGTTTAAAAGTAGGAGTTCAGATTGATAGTAGTGGACAATATGCTTTAGAGAATAACGAAGTATTTAATACTATTTCTGAAGAAGTAAAATATAATAACTTCACAGAAGCTTTACTCGATTTAGAGAGCGGTCGTATTGAGGTTATTATCATGGATGAAATCATGGCAAGATATGTGGTTAGTCAAGGTACATATGATGTTATAGTAACTGATGTTTCGTTAGGTGATGAGGAGTATGGAATTGGATTTAGACTTGGTGATGATGAATTACGAAGCAGAATTGATGAAATTTTAAATGCCTTGGCAGAAACAGGTGTTACTGCCGAAATTTCAAACACATGGTTTGGGGAAGACATATTTAGGAAATAATGGACATCAATTACATTATAAAAATCCTGCCATATATTCTAGATGGATTCAAGATTACTTCTATTGTCTTTATTTTCACGATATTCTTTTCCATTACAATTGGGTTGATTCTTGGATTTGCCTCTACTTCAAAATATAAGATATTTACGATAGTAATTGAGACATATACATGGATTTTTAGAGGAACTCCACTTTTACTACAACTGTATTTTGGTATGTATGGATTGCCAGCATTTGGAATTGTACTCAATCGACTCAATGTAGCAATATTAATATTTTCACTCAATTATGGAGCATACTTCACTGAAATATTTCGAGGTGCTATTTTGTCGATTGACAAAGGCCAAATCGAAGTATCCATAACATTGGGATTCGACAAAATTCAGACATACGTTTATATTGTTATTCCTCAAGCACTCAAGAGAAGTATACAAGCAGTTGGAAATGAGACAATTACACTGGTGAAAGATACAGCCTTGATCGCAGCGATTGCATTAAACGATTTATTAAGAAACGCCAAAGAAATTGTATCAAGGGATTTTAGAGTGGATGCATTTTTCGTAGTAGGAGTTATTTATATCTTATTATCATTTATTATTGTAAAGATTTTTAAAAGGATAGAAAAAAAATATGAGTATTTCAGGTGATAATATGATTGAAATTTCAAATCTAAATAAATCGTTTGGTAATAATATCGTACTACATGATGTGAGTGTTTTATTTCCAAAAAATGAGGTCAGTGTGATTGTAGGGAAGAGTGGTGAGGG
>JAFGXW010000033.1 GCA_016936415.1 Bacilli bacterium
GAAATTAATTTGCTTAAAATTACTTTTGGTAATACTCTTTCTGTCGAAAGCACACCATCAACACGATATCTTATTTTAAACTCAATATCAGTTGGGTCAATATGAATATCTGAAGCATCTGTCTTTACAGCAGTCAGCAAAATTTGATTAACCAGTTGGATAATCGGAGATTCATTTGCATCAACTTCTGTATTCGAAAGAAGTTCCTCATAAAAACGTTCATCTGCCTGTTTTTCTTCTTTCACTTCAATACCCAAAGATTTTAATGTTTTTGAGAATCCATAGTATCTAGAAATCGCTGTATCAATATCACTTTTCGTCGCCAATACAGTTTCAACATTCATACCTGTTCTCAAACGCACATTTTCAATGGTTGGAAAATCAAGAGGATCGTTGGTAGCAATTACAATACGACGACCGTGAATATTAATTGGCATAATTTTTGCTTTAGTAACAAAATCTTCATCAATTAATTTTAGAACACTCTCGTCAATAAAAAGCAATTGTAGATTTACTCTTTTGATACCCAAAGATTTCTCCATGGCATCAACAATTTGAGCATCCGTACAATATCCAAATCGAATAAGAGCTTCCCCTATTTTTTCCCCTTTTTCTCTTTTCTTCAGGGCTTCGTTAATTTGTTTCTCGGTTATAACCCCTTGTTCAAATAGCACGTCTCCTAAACGTTTTTGTACATTTCTTGCCATAATTTCACCCCTTTACAGATTAAGGTAATTGAACTTGCAACGTGATTTCTTTTACAGGTGGATAGAATTCAAAAACAATTGTTTTATTATAAGATACATTTCCATCAACCCCAACAATCACTCTGGTAACTTCTACGATTGCGCCATTATATCCTGTTTGCAAAATATTTGGGTCATCAGTAGTTTGGGTAATATAATCTACTGGTGTAGTTAATATATTAATACTGATATCGTCTACAAATGCTAGACCGTGTAATATAAATCGAATATTTGTTGCATCAATTTTTTCAATTGTAAAATAATAATCCGAATCGTTTGGATTGTAGAAAGAGAATCCTTGCTGAATGATTCGATTAATTTTTGCATTATTTCCCAAATAAGGGTAATTGCTGATGGTATATAATGAATGATCAAAATTCGGATTATAATGCACTTCGTTAATATTAAAATTGGTTTCAAGTAATAAATCCATCATTCCTGTCGATAAAACACTCATTTCACTATCTGTCATTTCTGATCCAAACAAAGCCACAACATCAAATAATTCTTTTTTGTTTACTGGTATTTTTCCATCAGGGTATAACAAATTAATACTAGCGATAAAATCATCAACAGAAACTCCATCAAATACACGAATACTATTTCTTGAAATCTCTGTGACCGCTGCATCATAATCCAAGAAATAATCTTCTATTTTTTTACTAGAATATGATTTCATGAATCCAGCATCACTTAAGATGTCAGAAATTACTTGATCAAGATTGATTTTGTCTTGTATTCCTTCTAAAAATGGTAAAGCATTGATTTCACTTATAACCGTATTACGGTCAGTTCCTTGATAACTAGCATATAATATATTTGTAATCCCATCTTTTAGATTAAAAGTTGATAAATCAATATCATAGAAAAACAGCTCGCGATCAAACTGATAACTGTAGCCTTGATATGTCAATTCAAACACAATCGTATCATCATTTAACCAACGACCTATTCTACTTTCGACTTTTGATTTCACTTCATCTTCTTTTAGACCACCAATATAAACACTACCCAAAATAGTATCCTCAGGATAAGTACCTAATTTATATCCAGCAATCATATACCAGAACACAATAATAGATGCTGCAGTGATAAAAACTATAATTGCAGCATACAAATAAAATCCAAGATTACTATTCTTAAATTGTGAATTCATATAATCACCCTACCTAATTTTTATTATTCATTGTCATTATACTATAAAACGGCTCTATTTACAAAATATATTGATTTTTTTTTGCGAAATATCGTTTTGTGCTTAATAATTTACTTTTTTTTATTTTGATGGTATAATTAACTCGTAAATTTTACAAAAGGAGGATTATAATGCTTAAGAATAATAAAGGCTTTTCTATCGTAGAATTATTGGCAATGATAATGATCACTACAATTATAATTTATCCTTTAATGGCAAACTTGGTCAAAAACGTAGAAGTCAATGAAAGACTACATTTACGTCAAAGTGCAACAAGCATTTCTAGAACAGCGCTATATGGGTTAGAGAAACTTGATTATAATACCTTATATGGCTTTGTGTCTGCTGCAAATACAGCTGGAGATTATTTTGTAGAATTAAATAGTGTTAATTGTACATTATTCACAGCTGGCAGTATTGATGAAAATTTATGTAATGAGATTTTTGGGGTTGTCGCAAATAACCTCATATTAGATGAAGCAAACTTCAGAGTTTTTATATATAACTATACTTTACCACAAACATACATAGATGCATTGACTGATCCTGATAATGTAGAAATTCCTGATCAAGTTAAATCCGAAATACCTACCGTTGCATCTAGCGTTGTTACTCCATCAGTATTACGAGTAACCGTTTGGATTGAGTACTATAATGATCCACCATATTATGTGGTGTTAAGTGGGTTGATTGTCGATGAAAACAGTATCAATTGATAACAAAGGAATTACCTTAATTGAATTAACGATTTCAATCTTAATATCGAGCATACTAATCTCGATGCTTTTGTCGTTGTTAAC
>JAFGXW010000142.1 GCA_016936415.1 Bacilli bacterium
AAACGCAATGTACCTGATACTTTTTTAATTGCTTTAATTTGTGCACTACCACCTACACGTGAAACTGAAAGTCCAGCATTGATAGCTGGTCTAACCCCACTATAGAACAAATCACTTTGTAAGAAAATTTGTCCATCTGTAATACTAATTACATTTGTTGGAATATATGCACTGATATCTCCAGCTTGTGTTTCGATGATTGGCAACGCAGTAATGCTTCCACCACCCAATTCATCATTTAACTTCGCTGCTCTTTCTAACAATCTTGAGTGTAAAAAGAAAACATCTCCAGGATATGCTTCTCTACCTGGTGGTCTACGAAGTAACAAACTCAACTCGCGATATGCAATCGCATGTTTTGTTAAATCATCATAAACAACCAATACATCTTTTCCTGCAAACATAAATTCTTCACCCATTGTTACTCCCGTGTAAGGTGCTAAATATAGCAATGGAGAAGGTTGACTTGCAGAAGCACTAACAATGATTGAATACTCCATTGCACCGTGTGCTTTTAATGTTTCATACACATTTGCCACTGTAGATTCTTTTTGTCCAATTGCAACGTAAATACAAATAACATCTTTACCTTTTTGATTGATAATGGTATCAATCGTAATCGCAGTTTTACCTGTTTGACGGTCCCCAATGATTAACTCACGTTGTCCTCTACCAATTGGTACAAGTGCATCAAGAACTTTAATCCCGGTTTGCATCGGTTGATTTACAGATTTACGACTCATAACCCCTGTTGCTTTACGTTCAACCGGTCTTGTTTTTAAAGCATCAATTTTACCCATACCATCAATTGGAGCCCCCAATGGATTTACGACGCGTCCAATCAATTCATCTCCTACAGGAACTTCTAAAATACGACCAGTAGTCTTTACCATATCTCCTTCTCTAATCGAAGTTGATTCATCCAACAGAATAACCCCAACATGATCCGTTTCAAGGTTTAAAACCAACCCATAAACATCATTTGGAAATAATAGCAATTCTCCACTCATCGCATTGTCTAATCCATGAACAAGAGCAATCCCATCACCAACGCTTATTACTGTACCAATGTTTTCAGTTTTGATATCTTTCTCGTATTTTTTAATTTGTTCTTTAATCAAAGAACTAATTTCTACTGGATTAATTTTACTCATTATTTCACCTCAAATCATTTCATCAAATTGGCTTGTAAACTGTGTAGGTAATTGTTGATTGTATCATCTAAAATCATACCATCATATTCAATTCTTAGTCCCCCAACAATTGTTGTATCAACAATGTTTTCAAGCTCAATTTCACGATTATGTTTTTTACTTAGATTTTGTATCAATTGTTTTTGTTGTTCTTCCGATAGAATTGCTTTAGAAAAAACCTGAACCTTCATGACTCTATTTTGATTATCTATAATCTTATGTAACTCCAGCAAAACATCAGACAATAAATCCATTCGGTGATTATCAATTAAAACAAAAATGAAATGTTTCACCAAGTGATTTGTTACCGTTGTTTCTACAATCTTCTTTTTATCATTCTTTGTTATTTTTGGATGATTTAAAAATTTAGTCATATCCGCATCAATAACATTCGTAAATTGTTGAAAAGAATCAAGTGTTTGAGTGATAGAATTTTCATCTAAAGCCATGGAAAACAAGGCCTCAGCATACTGAGACGCAACATAACTCATTAATTCATTACCTCTTTAGTGACTTCCTTCACTAAATCTTGATGTTTCTTTTCATCAATTTCACGCTGGATTACTTTTTCAGCCATTAAGACTGCAACACTGACAATTTCATCATTTAATTCAGAGCGTGCTTTTTCCATTTCACTATCAATTTCTTTTCTTGCATTTTCTAAAACAACACTTGCTTCTTTTTTGGCTTTCACCACTATTTCAGTACGTTCTTTTTCTCCACGTGCCTTCGCATCTTCAATAACTTCTTTTGCGCTCAAACGAATTTGATTCAATTCAGTTTCAGTGGCAGTTTTGATTTCTTGAACTTGTACATTTGCCTCTTTTGCGTCTTCATATTCTTTTGCCATGATAGCCTTTCTTCCTTCAAGATAAGCTGTAATGTGATTCCAAAAGAAAAATCTAACAACTAAAAACAATAATAATGTTGAGACAATCTGAATTGCCATCTCTGTGAAATTAACACCAAAAGCATCATTAGTGAACATCGAATCATTAATGAAACTTTTAATTAATTCAGTAACATAAGTCATAGGATCACCTCTTTAAAATTTGTTGAAACTTGGTTGATATTTTATGTAGCGAAAATTAAAATAATCGCAACGATAAGTCCATATAACCCTGTAGTTTCAGCTACTGCTTGACCTGTGATCATAAGTGTTCTTATACTTGAAGCTGCTTCTGGTTGTCTTCCCAATGCTTCTACAGCTTTTCCTGCTGCATAACCTTGTCCAATTCCAGGACCTATACCTGTTAATACTGCAATTCCTGCACCTAAATATGCCATCCCTTGAGCGAAAAATAATGTAAATTCTGCCATAATATTTTGTTCCTCCTTATAAATTATATATTCTTATTTTAATTGTTATATATATAAATTGATTTCTCAATAAATACCTTGTTAATCTTCTACTGCCATGCTTAAGAAAATTGTAAATAATATCGTATATACATACGCTTGTATCAATCCAAAGAAAATATCAAAGATTGGGTGGATTAATAATGCGCCAAACACAACTCCAACCCATTGTAATAATCCATAGATAATAATTCCAATAATTGCTCCACTTAACATATTCCCAAACAAACGCAATCCCATTGCGAATGGTGTTGACATCTCACCGATTAAGTTAATAGGCAAAAATAATGGGTGTGGTTCCATTAAACTTTTAGCTCTTTTTATAGGTTTATTTACAATCAAAGCAAGAATTTGAATTGATCCAAAAGCCAAAGCGCTAAAACTAAT
This sequence comes from Bacilli bacterium, assembly GCA_016936415.1. Taxonomy (GTDB): domain Bacteria; phylum Bacillota_I; class Bacilli_A; order Izemoplasmatales; family Izemoplasmataceae; genus JAFGXW01. The sequence continues at coordinate 2,940 of JAFGXW010000142.1, forward strand.
TGCAATCGTAAAGTTAGATAACGGCGTAGCAAGTCCAACCAAACTAGCCGTATTTGCAAATCCTAAGAATAGGAATATTGTAAACATATATGGGGTAAACTGTTTCCAATATTTCTTAAAGAAATCTTCCATCATATTGTTAAACATTTGAACCGCCATAACTGCTACTAATATAATTCCACCAGGTACATCAGCATATGACAACTTTTTAACACGCAAGCCAATCAACGTAATACCAATCATTAAGAATGCTGTAATGATTAACGATGCCTTCATTCCTGAGGAGAATGAAATCCAAATATCGATCATTAATTTTCACCTCTTTTGTCCATGAATATTGTTATGTATAACACTATTTTAAATGATAATAATCCAAATGCAGTACCTAGAATTTCAAGCTGAGGAAGTATTCCAGAAATCACTAAAACCAAAGCATAAAATCCAAAGCGAAACGTATAGTTTAACGTCGCTAACTTTGTTGCTCTTTTCTTATCACTTTCAAGCACTTTGATAGAATTTTTATATAGCATGCTCATTGCCATTAAGCTAGTTGCACTACCTAATACAAACGAGACACTATAATTCTTACCAAGTACAAAGAAGAATACTACAGCAACGATTATTGTGTAAATCCAAACAAGTGGAAAAGTTTTAATGAAACTATCTTTTTTCTCCATCATGATCCTCCAGCTTAGTTACACGATCAATTAAATTCTTAATTCCTGCAAAAACACCAATGACAATAAATATTAGTTTAAAAACAAAAACAGTATTTAATAGAACGTCTAAGAAATATCCAATTGCAAATGAAATACCAACAGTAATAATAATTTCAAACCCAAAACTACTGACTGCAGCATATACTTTCATTGCATTTTTTTGTTTCTCATTCATTATTTTGTTCCAAATAAACGATCTCCACAGTCACCAAGACCTGGGACAATGTATCCAATCTCATTTAATTTTTCATCCATAGCTGCCAAATAAATATCGATATCAGGATGATCTTTTTCTAATCTAGCAATTCCCTCAGGGCATCCAACCAATCCAACGAATCGGATGTCTTTTGCTCCTCTTTTCTTAACCGCTGTTATGGCAGCACTAGCACTACCTCCGGTTGCTAACATTGGATCAACAACAAGTACAGTACCATCAACAATTTCTTTTGGGAATTTTGCATAGTATTCATGAGGTTCTAATGTTTCTTCATCACGATACATTCCGATATGTCCAACTTTTAGTGTAGGAATAATCATTTGGATTCCGTCAACCATACCTAGCCCAGCACGTAAAATTGGTACGACAATTACATCTTTACTTAATACTTTACAAATTGTTTTAGTGATTGGAGTTTCAACTTCCATTTCTTTCGTGCTTAAGTCTCTTGTAATTTCAAAAGCCATCAATCCAGCAATCTCATTCACATTTTCTCTAAAGCTTTTTGTGTCAGTATTTTTATTTCGAATAATTGCCATTTTATGGTCAATAAGAGGATGATCCAAAATCTTAACTTTCGCCATAATTATTCTCCTTTATAATGATCTATTTTACTAATTCTCCTAATGTGTCTTTCTTCATTAGAAAACTCAGTATCTACCCAAACATCTGCAATTTTTATAGCCAATTCAATATCAATAACTCTTGCACCCATAGTAAGTACATTTGAATCGTTATGTAGTCTAGTTGCTTCTGCAGTAAATAAATCATGGACTAGCGCAGCTCTAATACCTCGAACTTTGTTAGCCATTATACTCATTCCTACTCCTGTACCACAAATTAAAATTCCACGATCAAATTCATGTGAAGAAACACTCTTGGCAACCAATATTGCATAATCGTTATAATCAGTACCTTCACTAGAAAAAGTTCCAAAATCTTTACATTCAAAACCTCTTTCAGTTAAGTGTTTTTTGATTGCTTCTTTATGTTCAAATCCACCATGATCTGCGCCAATTGCTATTTTCATCTTGATTCAACTCCCTTAAATATTAAATAAAATAAATTGCTTTTCATACATACTATTACAATTATAACAAAACTTATAGAGATTACAACACAAAAAAAATGATATTTATATATATAATCTTGATTAATATATTATATTACATATTTATTATATATTACAAAAATAAGCAAATAAAAAAACAAACCAGATTGTAACATCAGTCTAGTTTGATTTTTCCTTGTCTTAATACACGATTATTGATAACATCATACACAGTCGAACTGAGAGAATCTAGATCTTTTCCTTCGACAATAAAATCAACAACAGCATCATATTCTAATGTATCTTTGAAATTTAAAATAGCAGGTTCTTTTGAAATGTTTAAACTTGTGACAGCCATTGGTCCAAAATGATTAAGAATGGCCAAAGCAGTATCGTTTTTCGGAATTCTCACTCCTACAGTATTAAACCCAGACGTAATAAAATCCCCAACACAACTTTGTTTTTCAAATACCAATGTGAGGGCTCCTGGCCAATGTTTTTTTGCCAATTCAGATCCCTTTTCAAAATCAACTACCAACTCTTTCACTTGTGAAATATTGGCACATAAAACTGCCAATGGATTTTTCTGTTCACGAGATTTAATATCATATATTTTTTTTACGCCTTTTTCACTCGACAACAAACAACCAATACCATAAACAGTATCCGTTTCAAAAATAATCACTTCATCAGTAATTTTTGACTGTAAAATTGTGTTTAGATTAACTATCATAATATCACCGTAATTATTATAACATAAATCAAAAAAGATAAAAGTATATTATGTTTTATGATATAATTTCATTTGAGGTGATTTTATGTTAAAAACATTTATTAGATATTATAAAAATCATCAAGTGTTGTTTTACTTAGATTTATTGGCGGCGACCATAATGAGTGGATTGAATTTACTCTTCCCCGTAATCACTTCAAACTACATTGATGATTATATTCCAAATACTGATTTAGCCAAAATTTTTATGTTTGGTGCTATATTAATTGGGCTTTACTTTATTCGAATGGGCTGTAATTATTTTGTAAACTATTACGGACATGTGATGGGAACAAGAATCGAAAGGGATATGAGAATTGACTTGTTTAGAAAAATTCAAACCCTTGACAGTGACTATTTTGATGATAATAAAACCGGCTCAATAATGACTTATATTGTGGGTCATCTAAGAGACATTTCTGAAATGAGCCATCACACGCCTGAAAATGTATTTGTTTCGATGATTATGTTAATTGGTAGTTTTATCATTTTAATAAAAATTCATGTTATGTTTACATTAATTGTTTTTGTAATCATTATAATGCTGGTTATCTTCAGTGTTTTCAGACGTAATAAAATGATGGCAGCTTCCAGAGCAACAAGAGCGACTCATGAAGAAATCAATAGCGAAGTAGAAAACAGCATTGGTGGTATCCGTTTGACAAAAGCTTTCACGAATGAGCAATTTGAATTAAAAAAATTCACAGACGTAACTTATCGTTATCAAGATAGTTATAATGAATTTTATCGCCAAATGGGAATTTTCAGTTCAGGAACAAATTTACTGATAGATTTTATCTATGTTGCAGTTTTAGTATTCGGTGGCTATTTTGTCGTAAAAGGACAAATTTCATATGGAGAATATATTGCATATTTCATGTTTCTGAATTACTTAATTCAACCAATTAGAACACTGATTGGTACGATTGAACAAGTACAAAAAGGTTGGAGTGGTTATGAGAAATTTTATAAAATCATGCAAATACATCCTAAAATCACTTCCCCTGAAGAACCTTTGTATCTCGATAATTATATTGGTGATATAGAATTTAAAGACGTTAATTTTCAATATGAATCTTCGCAAAGTGACATACTTCACAATTTTAATATTACAATTAAACCAGGTCGTAAAATTGCACTGGTCGGAGAAACTGGTGTAGGTAAAAGTACTATCTCGAAATTGATTCCTAGATTTTACGATGTCACTTCAGGTAATATTTTAATTAATGGTCATGATGTAAAAGACTATGATATTTATTCATTAAGATCTCATATTGGTCACGTACAACAAGATGTATACATCTTTTATGGTACCATCAAAGATAATATACTTTATGGTCGTCCAGAGGCTACTTTTGATGAAGTTGTTGAGGCAGCAAAAAAGGCTAGTATTCATGATTTTATTATGTCACTTCCAGATCAATACCAAACATTGGTTGGTGAAAGAGGTGTTAAACTTTCAGGCGGTCAAAAACAACGTGTAAGTATTGCAAGGGTATTCCTCAAAAATCCACCCGTTCTAATTCTCGATGAAGCAACATCAAGCCTCGATAACGTAACTGAAAAGTTGATTCAAAAAGCCCTTGATGATTTAAGTGAAGGAAGAACAACTTTGGTCATAGCGCATAGGCTGTCAACCATATCAAACTCTGATGAAATCCTTGTTTTGTCCGAAGATGGAATTAAAGAACGTGGAACACACAAAGAGTTAATCAATAGCAATGGATATTACGCAAAGTTATATTTTTCATCTCTAGAAATTTAAATAAAGTCCACTTTAACATTAAAGTGGACTTTTTTATATATCTAATTTGATTTGTTTCATCAATTGATTACGAACAGGTTTATATGTTTTACGATGTATCGGAAGAACTCCATATTTTGACAATGCAAGAATATGTTCTTTCGTTGGATATCCTTTATTTTTATCTAGACCGTATTCAGGATACTGGTGACTTAACTCAACCATATAACGGTCTCTTTCCACTTTTGCAATAATTGATGCAGCAGCAATAGATGCACTCAGTGAGTCTCCCTTTATAATACTCAAATAAGGAATTTCTAACTCTGGTAATTTCATCGCATCACTTAAAATATAATCTGGCTTAATTGGCAAATTCTTGATAGCTTCAATCATCGCTTTTTTGGATGCTTGATAAATATTAATTTTGTCAATCTCATCTTCGTTTACATATACAATTGAAAAAGCCATAGCTTTGCTTCTAATTTCAATATCTAGTTGATTTCTCTTTTTCTCAGATAATTTTTTGGAATCATTCAATCCCGGGATTAATACAGAATCATCAAGAATCACTGCTGCAGCTACAACGGGGCCAGCGAGAGGACCTCTTCCAACCTCATCACACCCAGCAATTAGTTTATATCCTTTTTCATATAACTCATTTTCAAAATCATACATCTTCAGAAACTCTATCTAGAATGATATTACCAAACTTTTGATGTCTAAAGTCATATAGAAACAATTCATTTACACGGTCATAATCAATATTATTTCCTGGTAGTAAGCATCCTCTTTTCTGTCCGATATTATTGTAGATTTCTAAAATGTTTTCAATGTCAACTTTGATTTGATATCGTTCTTCAAATTGATTTTTATAGTATTGATCCAAAAATTTAAATCCATATATTACAATTTCATCAATCGGTAAGATTCCATCCTTGATCGCTCCAGTAAGTGCTAAACGATATGCTACCTTTTCATCATCGAATTTTGGCCATAAAATACCAGGTGTATCCAGCAATTCAAAATCTTGACCAACTCGTATATATTGTGTCTTTTTGGTAACTCCAGGTCTATCTTGAGCAACTAGTTTTTTCTTATCAGCCAATCGATTAATTAATGTAGATTTGCCAACATTAGGAATTCCTAAAATCATCGCTCTAAAAGGTCTTTGGATTCTTCCTCTAGCAATTTCTTTTTCCACCATGTCTTTTAACATATCTTTGATAGTGGGTAAAATTTTGTCTACACCTTTTCCTGATAAAGCATTAATTTTTAATGTTTTTGCACCCTCAGACTCATAATAAGTAACCCATTTATTTAATTCTACTTGATCCGCTAAATCGGCCTTATTCAGTAGAATAAGTCTTGGTTTATGTCCCGTAAGTTCCTTAATAACAGGATTTTGTGATGAAAAAGGAATTCTTGCATCTAATAATTCCATCACTACATCAATCATTTTAACTTTTTCTTTGATTTCCTTTTTTGTTTTTGCCATATGGCCAGGATACCATTGAATTTGTTTCATAGTACCACCTCTATTTCAAGAAATTTCTAATCAAATTATTGTATTTAAAAATGACTTTACCATATATGTTATCTTCACGAACGTATCCCAATAAATCACTTCTTGAGTCTGTGGAATGTTCACGGTTATCTCCTAAAACAAAATAATATTTATCGGGAACTTGAAACTCACAAACCAACTCGTGTGCATTATTACAATATGTATATGATAACATTGACCCATCTTCGGCTTGAATAAAGCTTTGATCGATTTTTATGCCATTAACAAAGATTTCATTATGGTCGATTATCACAGTATCACCCGGTAATCCAATTACTCTTTTTATCCAGTATGATCCATCGCTAACTCTGAAAATAACAACATCTAAATAGTCAGGCTTTAAATTCACATGTTCAAAAATAACGTCCTCTAAATCAAAATATGAAGGCTCCATGCTTGCTCCATCAACTGTCGCCGGAGACAACAAAAATGCGTTACTCATTGTTATGATTGCGATAAAAACAGGCACTATACTAATTAAATCAAATAATTCCAATATACGCTTATTTAACATGTTATTTGCGTATGTAGGTTTGAAATCTTTTGTATTCGAAACATATAAAAAGCAAGCAACACTTAATATAATTGCGAGCGTAAACATCGCTAAAAATAAATCAGACTGTAAGATTACATCAAAATCAGAATACTTTGGAAATGCTCTTGTAAAAATAATGAAAAGAGTACTAATAAAAATTATTAGTAATCTTATACGTAGTTTCTTTCTATACAACAAAATACTATCAGAATAATCTTCAATTTCTAACGATTCATCTAATTCTATTTGTTCTATTTCACTTTCAATTGTATCCTCATTTTTATCCATTTCCATGGCAAAGCCTACTTTCTACTTAAAATCTCCTCAAGTTCCACTTCGCTAACCAAAACGCTTCTTGCTTTAGATCCAACGTTATCAGAGACAATATTTAATTCAGACAATGTTTCAACTATCTTTTGAGCGCGATTAAATCCAATGTGAAACTCCCTACTAATCTTGTTAATTGATGCTTCGTTTTGTGAAACTACAAATCTTGCAACATCATCGACAAGATCATCAGATTCCGAAGAACTAGATACCTTATTTACAAGATTTTGTTGATCAAAAAGATATTCATTAGAACGTTGTTGTCGAATGAAATCATTTATGGTTTGAATATCTCTATCAGAAATATATGCTCCTTGAACACGAACTTGAGGTTGTCCACTTTCAGCAAAAAGCATATCTCCACGTCCAAGTAATTTGTCTGCCCCCACAGAATCAATGATTGTCATTGAATCAACATAACTTGAAACCATGAACGCAATTCTAGTTGGTATGTTAGATTTAATTGTTCCTTTAATGACATCTGTTGAAGGTCTTTGTGTCGCAATAATCAAGTGAATCCCACATGCTCTAGCCTTTTGTGTTAAACGCATAATTGCTTCCTCAACACTAGATGACGCAATCATCATTAAATCAGCTAATTCGTCAACGATAATGACGATGAAAGGCATTCTTTCGATTCGATTATCAGACATCATTTTCTCATTATAAGAAGAGATATCTTTTACTCTCTCATTCGAGAAAATTACAAATCTATTTTCCATTTCTTCAACAGCCCATTTTAATCCCGCTGTCGCAATTTTAGGATCCGTAATAACCGGTGTTAAGAGATGTGGTATTTCGTTATAAGAAGTTAACTCAACCATTTTTGGATCAATTAACATTAACTTTAATTCATCTGGAGAATACTTAAATAGTAAACTCATTAAGATGGTGTTAATACAAACACTTTTTCCACTACCAGTAGCTCCAGCAACTAATCCATGTGGCATTTTCTGAATGGAGGTGTAAACACCTTTCCCATCAATATCTAACCCAATCGCTATGGTTAATGGGTCTTTTGAATTCATAAATTCATCTTGATTTATAATGTCAATGAAATGTACAATTTCAGGAATTTCATTTGGGACTTCTATTCCAACTGTGCTTTTCCCTGGAATAGGAGCTTCAATACGAATTTCCTTTGCGGCAAGAGCCATTTTAATATTATCATTGATACTGGTGATTTTTCTTACATTTACACCACTATCAAGAACAATCTCATATCTTGTAACAGTTGGTCCTTGTGTATATTTGTATACGCTAGCTCCAATTTTGAATTCCTCAAAAGTAGTGTTTAAAATTGATATTTGCTTTTGAATCCACTCAGAGCTATCTGTTTGTCGTTTATGAGGTTTTGAGAGCAAAGAAAAACTAGGTAATTTATATTCCCTTTTCTTGCCAACAAAAGGCTTGTAATTTTCAGGAATCACTTCTTGTCTTTCAATAATTTTACTCTCTTTTCTTTCGATATAATCATTTATTGAAGTTTTGGGCGTATCATTGAACTCGTTTTTTGGGGGTTCTATTTCTTCTGCTTTCTCTGGGAAATCAGCGAAAAATGCTTCCTTGATTTTCTCATTATGATTCTCTTCTTCAGGAACATGAACCTTTGCTTCTTGATGACTTCTATTTAAATTATTGGCGAGGGCTTCTTCCAAATTGTTACCACTAATCAAATCAAATTCAGGATACTCACTTCCATATTTTTTCTTCATATCTTCTTTGGTTAGTTTCGGTTTTGTTCGGAATGAATCCATTTGTCTATCCAAATCACCTGTTCTAGTATGTGGTGTTGGAATTACAATTTCATCTTTCACTCGAGTTCCAAATATCGGAGAGACAAATTTATTTTTTTGATATTTTGATTTTTCTTCTTCCGTTTGGATTTGAGGCACAACAAAAGGAACAGTATCTACCGTTCTTTCTTTTACAGCCTCTAATCTCTTCTTTTTAAAAAACATCGAATCCCCCCTAAATTATTTTGTAATCGTTAAAATAAAATCTTTAACTTGATCGTATGTTTTGCGGTTTTTATCAACAAATCTCCCAATCTCTATACCACCATCATAAACTAAAAAACTTGGGATCCCAAAAATATTCAAATGTTTCGCTAATTCAATATCCAAATCTCTATCCATAGAGTAAAACTCGAACTCTTTAAAATCCTCTTCGAGTCTTGGAATATGTGGTTTGATTGCAAAACAATCTGGGCACCATTTGGTATACCAATATATGATAACTTTTGGCACTCCCTCAATCACTTTATAATAATCTTCTAATGTTTCAATTTTCTTCATAATCAATGTCGTCTCCTTCTTCAAGAAATTTCAACATTTCTTTTTCTACAATGTCTAATTCCATCGGTTTATTAAACAACTTCTTACTATATATTTTTGTTGTTTCTTCTCCGACTACTCCAATTATAACAACACAAACTTTTTTTGTCATTAAATCAACACTTGTATTAATAACTAGTTTTCTAAACCAGTAAACTGGATTCACAACATTTACTGCAGCACTAGCATATTTTAATACTTTTCCAACTTTATATTTTTTAGCTGTTTTTACGATTTTATGCTGTTCTACTGCTTTTTTCTTATCCAAAATTTGCATAATTTTTGTGACTTGAAGATTCTTCGTATTTTTTAAAATAGGTTTGTCCAATATGTTGTCTATACGATCAGTAATATAATGATTTAGGTTTAATAATTCATTAACACTTAGTTCCAACATTGGGTACTTTGATTCTGGGAAAAAATAACGAGAAATTTCATCGAGAAGTTCATAACTCATATCAAAAGTCAACTTCGCAATACTTTGATTTCCCAGTCTTCTATTTCGTTTAAAAAGTCTTTGCTTCTCTAAAATAATGAGCTTTACATGTTCCTCAGATACATCAATAGTAGGACGTTTAATGTCTTCAATGTTAATGTTCTTTCCTCTAAGAAGAAAATATACATAAATAGCTGTAAAAACAACCATACCAGCCAACATACCTAAAAAGAAATTGATAAATCCTCCAAATGAAATCTCAAACACAATATCAACTCCTAACCTAAATTATATTATAACATATTTATCATTTTTATTGTGTATAATTTGTGTTTGTGCGATAATAATATGAGGTGATAACATGGAGAAATATTTAATAGCAATTGATTTAGATGGGACATTATTATATGACTGGGAGACAATCTCAGAAGAGACCAAATCCTATCTAAAGCAACTACCAAGCCTTGGGCACAAAATAGTTTTAGCAACTGGAAGACCACTTAGAAGTACCCAACCGTTTCATAGAGAGTTAGAATTGGATACACCAATCATAAATTATAACGGAGGCTTAGTTAAGTCGCATCATGATAAGAATTTTCCTAATTATAGCTTAACGATAGATCGCAATATACTAATTGATATTTTCGAGTCAAACAAGCAATATATACAAAATGCTTTTGGTGAAATCGGAGACGATATTTATCTTTGGAAAGATACAGAAGAAATCCAACCTTTGCTCCATAACTTTAATGGTTCAAGATTATTTGTAGGAGAATTCAAACATATCTTAGAAGCTGATACAAACGGATTCTTAGTTTTAGCGAAAGAAGGAAAAAGTGAGTACATCGAAGAGTTTATCAAAAATAAATATGGTGATAAAGTTCTTAGTAGGAACTGGGGTTCAGAATACAATTTTATTATTGAATTATTCACACCCGAAACAACCAAAGGAAACGGTTTAAAATATGTGGCAGATTACTTAGGTTTTCCTCGTCATAGAATCATTGCTTTTGGAGATGCTCATAATGATATTGAGTTACTAGAATATGCTGGCACAGGAATTGCAATGGCAAATGCACATGAAAGCTTAAAAGCAGTTGCGGATGTAATTTTGGAATATACAAATAAAGAAGATGGAATCGTAAAATA
>JAFGXW010000143.1 GCA_016936415.1 Bacilli bacterium
TCTTCTTCAATAGATTCTTCTTCAATAGATTCTTCTTCAATTACATTCGCCGAAATTGTTTCTTCAGGTTCAATGTCTTCAACTATTTCATCTTCAAAAATCAATTCTTCATTTGGTTCTTTATCAATTAATTGGCTTAGTGTATCAAAGACTTCAGTTTTCTTGTATGCTTTCTGAGGTTTTTCTTTGACCTCACCTGCTTTATCTGCAGCTTCTTTTTTCTTGATAATTTCTTGATATAGTACTGTTTTTGAAAAATCTACAGTCTTTGTTTCTAATTGGCCTCTTGCTGCCATTTTTGATTTATATGTTCTAACATCTATCAATTTTTCTTCTTTTGTGATTCTGTAATATATAATTCTGGAAAAAATAATGAATGCAATGGTAAATAAGGCAAATAAGATCAAAGTTAATCTAAAAAATGGATGTTCTGAATCAACTCTACAAATTTGATCTGAGCAATCAATCGCTTGAAATGCAATTGCAAAAAACAAATCAATAATAAATAGTAAAAAAGAAATTCCTGATATGAATAAACATAATTTCAATAATCTGTTATATAGAATTTCAGTTTTAATCATGACATCACCTCATTCAACCTCTATTTTATAACATTTTTAGATAAATTACAAAAAAAATATCATTTATTTATTATCTTAATCAAATAAAGCAAAAAATGATATAATTTTATTAAGGAGTTGTGATACGATGGAAAAATCGAATTCTATTCAAACTAAAGCGTTTGTTAGTGCAATTATCATATTATTCTTTTTACTCGTAATGACTGGAGTGCTTACTTACATCATTCCAAGTGGAATTTATCAGTATCAATTTATTGATGGTATTAAAACGGTGGTTCCCGATTCTTTTTCTTATACGAATGCTGATAAATTACCTATTTATCGAATATTTACTGCCCCAATTGAAGTATTATTTAGTGATGGGAATACAATTGTTATTGCCATTATTTTGTTCTTACTCATTATTGGAGGAAGCATTAAAGTATTGAATCAAATTGGAGTTATCGAATACTTAATATTTATCATCATTCAACGCTTTAAAGATAAACGATATCTCCTTCTTAGTTTGATCACTTTAATTTTTATGAGTATTGGAGCTTTTATTGGTGTTTTTGAAGAAATCATCCCTCTTGTCCCCATTATGATTATATTAAGTAAAAAACTTGGATGGGATACAAAGATTGGTCTTGGAATGAGCGTTTTAGCAACGGGATTTGGATTTTCCGCTGCAGTAACAAACCCATTTACAATTGGTGTTGCACAACAACTTGCAGAATTGCCTTTATTTAGTGGGTTTGGATTTCGTTTTATTATTTTCATTGTTATTTATTTTGTTCTTATTGGTTTTCTAATTATTAGTGCCAAAAGAATTGATCATGGAATTAGTGATGATATTACGATTGAAAGTCATAGGATTCCGACAAAAATGTCTTTGATTTGGTTCTTTATGTTATTTGGAATGATGATTCTCAGTATACTCATTTCACCATTTATATCCTTTTTCCAAGATTACAACTTGATTTTAATCGCCGTATATTTTTTAATCGCTGGAATCGGTAGTGGACTTTTTAGTACTTTAAAATCAAAAGAGGTTTTTAAGACTTATTTAAAAGGCTCATTAGATCTTGCTCCAGGAATTATTCTTATTTTATTAGCTACAGGAGTGAAACATTTAATTACAACAGGTGAAATCATTGACACAATATTATTTAATGTGATGAATACAATGTCTGATAAACCTAGTTTTATCGCTGTACTTGGAGCTTTTTTCTTTACATTATTTGCTAATTTCTTTATTGGAAGTGGTTCTGCCAAGGCATTTATTATCATTCCTCTGTTAAATCCACTACTAGATATGACTGGCATTTCAAGACAATTAGGTGTTCTAGCATTTCAACTTGGCGATGGCTTCTCTAATCTGTTTTACCCAACTAACGCGGTATTACTTGTTGCTCTTGGACTGGCAAGTTTCTCATATCCAAAATGGTTTAAATGGACCGTATTGTTACAAATAATAATTATCATATTATCAATAATTTTCCTCTATGTAGGATTTAAGGTGGGATACTAATGTTTGAATATTGTAAAGACTTTCAAGACGTTAAGAATAATTTACAATCGGAGTTAAAATTATTAAAAATGAAAGGATATCATATTTTAACTAAAAAGCATCCAATCACACAAGAATATGATATTGACAAAATTGTTATTAAAAGTAAAGATACCGCAACAAATCGATTGGTTTTCACTTTAGGGCTTCATGGAATAGAGGGCTATGTTGGCCACGCTTCTTTGATCACATTTTTTCATGAGCTTCTACCCTCTATATCGGATAAAACAGAGATTGTCATTTTACATGGTTTAAATCCCTTTGGAATGGCAAATTTTAGACGTTCAAATGAAAATAATGTTGATTTGAATCGAAATTTTTCTACAAATAATTTCACTTCTGAAAACCTTGGATTTGAATTGGTCTCATCGTTTTTCTCTCCAAAGAAGTATAAATCAGTTAAAACTGCAAACCTATCTTTTTATACATCACTTGTTGGATTAATAGGTAAACACGGGATTAAAACATTAAAAGAAGCAACACTTCTTGGACAAAAAAGCGCAAAAGATAGTATTTACTATAGTGGTACTTCCTTCGAAAAAACAACTACTTTTGTGTTAGATGAACTTCCCAGAATCTTTGAAGATGTTAAGCAAGTTGTTTGGATAGATTTGCACACTGGATATGGACCAAGATACCAAATGAGTATTGTGAATTCAAAGTACGAAAAAACAACAACAAAAGAAATGATTGAAAATATTAAATATTCACGTATTTTAGGATTAAATGCAGATGACTTTTATGATGTAGATGGGGATATGATTGAGATGATTTATCAAGTTCATCAAGAGCGAAAATCAAAATGTGCATTGTTTGCTACTTGTTTTGAATATGGAACACTCGGCGAAGAAACCAAAAAGACGATTTCTAGTTTGAAAGCAATGGTCTTTGAAAATAGCAATTACTTCAAAGAGCAAAATGAACAGTTCAAAGCTTACGCTATCAATCTTATCAAAGAACAATTTTTACCAAGCGAAGAATTATGGCGCGTCAAGGCAGAACAGGATTTTCTAGTTGCAACAAAAGGCATCATGAAATATTACAAAATTTAAAAAAGCTCTTGTGAGCTTTTTTGTTTACAAAATATAATAGTCAGCATTGGTACCTTGTGCATATTGTTCAAACAAATTCTTTCCATACTCCAATTCATTATATAATCCATTTTTACCACCAAAAGAAATGATAAAAACCAATATTCTTGTTGTACTATCTGTAATCATTGTACGACTTGTATCGCTTGTTACACTGCCAAAAGGTCCAACAGAATCTTCGTATAAGGGAATATGTTCAATGTTAATCTTTCCTCTTCCAATTCCCTCATAATTATCACTATTTCTTCCCAAACGAATTAGAACATTGCTTGCAATTTTATCATAATCAAGAACAGCAACACTCTTCCTTGTTTTCAAGGAAATGATATTGCCCAAATCAACACAATTATTGATTCGATATAATTTATTTCCCTTGGCGAGGCGTCTATATAGTGACTCTACAGCAAGGCGATATCTACTTGGATCTTTGCCGTAAATTTTATATGCATCTCGACCATCTTTAATAATATCTAATTGAACAACATCCTCAATTGCGATGGTTGTTGATATGTTTTTTTCCATTTCTTCAACAAGATGATTCACCAAATCACTATGACCAACTGTAACATTGCATTCTAAAACCCCAACACTAAAGTTAGGTGTCAATTTACGCAATTCTTCATCAATGTATATGTTCATTTTTTCACTTCCTTATATCAATATACCAGTGAAATGGAATGATTAAAATGATAAACGCAAGGTATCTCTCGCAATCATAACTTCTTCGTTTGTAGGCAATAAGAACAATTTAATTTTTGAATCGTCACTTGAAATTAATCGCTCATTTCCTCTTGTATAATTGCGCTCAATATCTATCTTTACCCCAAGTGGAGCCAATCGATTACTAATTAACTGTCTTGTAAATATCGCATTTTCTCCAACACCTGCAGTAAAGCATATTGCATCAATGCCACCCATTGTTACATAATATGCCGCTACATAATCACAAATCATTTTGATTTGTTTTTGAATTGCTAGAAAACTTTGACGGTCACCACCATGGGTTGCTGTCCATAAATCTCTGGAATCACTTGAATTACCACTTATTCCAATATATCCTGACTTTTTATTTAAGTCATTAATTACTTCTTTGACTGTTTTATTTTCCTTTTCACAAATGTATTCCACGATAGCTGGATCAATATCTCCACTTCTCGTTCCCATCAAGATTCCTGCTAAAGGAGTGAACCCCATTGAAGTATCGACACTGATACCGCCTTTCACTGCACAAATACTTGCACCATTTCCAATATGTAAAACCACAATGTTAACATCTTTTGGATCTTTGCCCATCAGTTCAGCTGCACGTAAACTAACATATTTATGACTTGTACCATGGAACCCGTATTTACGAACACCATATTTTTCATACCATTCATATGGTACACCATATAAATAGACATCTTTTTTCATAGTTTGATGAAATGCAGTATCAAATACTGCAACTGCTTTTACATGCGGCAGCGCATGTTGAAATGCTTTGATTCCTGTTAAGTTTGCAGGATTATGAAGAGGTGCTAAATCACTAACTGCCTCAATTGCTTTCATCACTTCATCATCGATGATTACAGAATCGCTAAATTTTTCTCCGCCATGTACAACGCGATGTCCTACACCATCAATTTCGTCAATATTATTGACAATTTTCAATGAAACCAATTTCTCTAACAATAAATCAACTGCCTGAGAATGGTCATGAATTGTCACTAATTCTTCAATTTTATTTCCATTTAATTTGATTTTGATAACAGCGTTCTCCATACCGATACGTTCCACAATTCCACTTACAAGAACAACTTCAGATGGCATTTCTAGTAATTGAAATTTTAATGAAGAGCTACCTGCGTTTACTGCAATTATTTTCAATTAAATCATCCTCCTCTTTTTCGTAAACTATTAGATAAATTATATCATAAATGACTGTTTTTGTCATTAAAAAATAGACCAAAAGGTCTATTTAATTGTAACTTTGTTCCTTCCAGTGGTTTTGGAAATATACATGTTTTGATCCGCTCTATTTATGGTTGCTTTTGCCGTTTCTCCTGGCTTATAAAGTGTTCCACCAATTGATATGGTAACAGACACCTTTTCATTTTCATGAAGTCTGTATGATGATTTTGAAACAATCATACGTAATGTTTCAGCTATCTTTTTAAGTGCAACTTCACTATTCACTTTAATGACAGCAAGAAATTCCTCACCACCCCAACGACCAAACACGTCTTCACGTCTAAGACTTTGTTCAAGTGATTTTGATACAATTTTTAAGATTTCATCACCTGCTTCATGTCCATAAGTATCATTTACATTTTTAAAGTGATCAATATCAAAAAATAATATGGCAAAAGAAGTTCCAAATTCTTTATTCTCATGAATGATATTTTCAATATGAAAATCCAAATATCTTCTGTTTTTAACTCGTGTTAATTCATCCGTAATTAATAGCTCTTTTAATTCACGATTTTCTTTCATGTTTTCTTTTCGAAAACTTGTATCTGTGAAAACTTCTATTGCAGCAACAATGTTGTTGTCTTCATCATATATAGGTAGTGATTTAACCGTTACTGGTACACGGTAACCCTCTTTATGCATTAATAGTACATTTGCCTCTTGGATTTCACCTGTATCTAACGTATGGTGTAAAGGACATCCGGAAAAACATAATTCTTTTCCACCTGGTGTTACGTGTTGTAAAATGTTTTGAAAACAATGTTTGTTAACAACATCTTCTGCTTTATATCCAGTGATTTCTTCGCTTCCTTTATTCCAAAAAATGATTTTTCTTTTCTTGTCAACTACATAAACCCCTTCATATAAATACGATAAAATTTCTTGATAACTTTGATTCATCATAATATTACCACCCTAGTGAATTTTTGAAAATTTCAAATGCAATATCAGGGTTTACCTCAATTACAGTCCCTACGTTACCTAGTGCAAGTGCATTTTGAATTAAACTACGAAGCGATTCTTCTGTTAAATCAGAAAATCCTTCCTTCATATCAGTCTTTGCTCCCCATCTATTAAATAACTCATCAATTGCATCAGGAACATCTTCACTTCCACATTGCAGCAATTCTCCTAATAATTTTAGTTTAGGTAACACTGTTTTTGGATTATATTTTAATACAACGCGTAGCCATGATGTAAAAATCAAGGCAAGAGCATATCCATGTGTCGTACCATATTCAATGGTAATTGCGTATGATAGTCTATGTGTAGCCCAATCGCCAACCTTATCAGCACCAAGTAAAAAGCTTAACCCTACTGTAGATGCCCAACTAATGTTTGCTCTAGTTTCATAATCATCATTTCCAGCTAAAATTCTCTCGGTATTTTCAATGACACTTCGTAAAACACCAATACTCATGTAATCACTAGTCTCAGTTCGTAATGTATTTGAGAAGTATTGTTCAAATACATGCATCATAATATCAATACTTCCCGCAATCACATGGTGATGACTAACACTTAATGTATAACTTGGATCAATAATTGCAAATTTAGGAATCGAGAAACGATATGCTGCACTTCTTTTTTCATGTGTTTCATCATTACTTAGAATGCTGTTACCATTGGTTTCTGTACCAGTTGCAGCTAGTGTAATGATTACACCAATTGGAATGCTCTTTGATGCATTTCCTTTTTTCAAGTAAATGTCCCATACATCACCATCGTAGTACGTTCCAAATCCAATAGCTTTTGCACAATCAACAACACTTCCCCCACCAGCAGCTAAGATAAAATCAATATGTTGTTCACGACAAGTTTGAATACCACTTCTCACACTTGAAACTTCTGGATTAGGACGAACATCCTTTTCAAAATACAAATTGATACTCAATTCTTCACAAACTTCAACCACTTTCTGGTATATGCCCAATTTAATGATTGATCCTTTACCATAAACCAGCAATAAGTTTTTAACATTATTTTCAACCAATTCTGATTTTAATCTTTCAATTTCATTTTTCCCAAAGATTATTTTTGTTAATGCTTGATACTCAAAATTTTTCATATCTTCACCTCGTAATTTATTGCTTATATTATACCATAATTATACTTATTAAAAAATGATTTTAAAATATTGACATTTACGTAACGTAATGCTTTATAATGTGAATAGAGGTGATAACATGAACTATACAATCGGTGAATTAAGTATTCTTGCTGGTGTTTCAAAAAGAACTTTAAGATATTATGATCAAGTTGGTATCTTATCTCCCAATCATATCAATGAGTCAGGATATCGTGTATACACCTCAAAAGAGGTTGATTTATTGCAACAAATCATGTTTTTCAAAGAGTTTGATATAACGTTATCAGAAATCAAAGAAATGCTACTTAGTTCAAACTTTGATCAACTGACAACACTAAAGAAACATAAAATTAATATTCTGAAGAAAAAAGAAAGAATCGAAACACTTCTTTATAATTTAAATGAGACGATCGATTCAATAGAAAGGAATAAAACAATGAAAGATTCTAAGAAATTCGAAGGATTAAAGGAAAAATTAATCGCAGATAATAATGAAAAATATGGATCTGAGATTAAACTGAAATATGGCGAAGTAGAGATTGAAGAATCTAATGACAAAATTAGAAAAATGTCAAAGGCCGACTATGCGTATGCGGAAGAACTCGGCAATAGAATTTTAAAACAACTTACGATTGCTTTTCAAACGAATAATCCAAACAGTGAAGCGTCTATTACATTGGCCAAAATGCATCAGGAATGGATTCAAATATACTGGCCAACCTATAGTATTGAAGCTCACAAAGGACTTGTTAAAATGTATGTTGAAGACGAGAGATTCGCTTCATATTATGACAAAGTAGTACAGGGTGGAGCTGTATTTATTCGAGATGTAGTACTATCATATTTAAATTAAAAAAACACAAAACGTGTTTTTTTAATTCACAGCAGTATTGATTTGATTTTTATAAACAAAGAATTTTGTATATAGAAATTCAGTTACTAAATTTGTAATCATCGTCAAAAATAGGACTAAGTATTCATTCCATTCAATATTGGTAAGTGCATCTCCCCACCATGTTGATAAAGGAGTAAATATCGCATAATAAACTGCTACTTTAAACATTGCTTTTGGTACATTTGCTGCTGATTTAAATGTAAATTTACGGTTCAGAGTAAAATTCCAAACCACTGATAATGTCAAGGCAATTAGATATGATGGCCAATATACAAAATGAATTATTTCAAAGAAAAACGTGAATGAAAGAGCCTGAATCACACCAGCTGATATAGAAAATAATAGAAACTTTACAGCGTGCTCTACATTTTGATTTGAGGCAGTAGTATTTGAAAGATTTTCTTTTTCCATTGTATTCTCCTGCAATATTTTTCATTCATTATAGCACACATCAGAGATCGAATCAATTTCAATCTATTTCAATGTAATATGTTCAAGAAAAAGGTATTTGTCCTAATGATGACAAATACCTTTAATTTTCAAAATCTCAATTATTTTACTAGTTGTTTGTTGATTGCGATAGCAAATTGTTCAGAAATATATCCTAATACTAATCCAGCTAATAATCCAAGTACTGCTGGGAATAATGTTAATCCTGTAATTGAAGCACCAAACATCAGTTTTTTTTTAATTGCATTGCATTATCAAAAAGTTTTTGATAGATTGGTTTCATTCGATCTTCATTCACAAAATCTAATACTTTGTCCAATTCAAACCATTTTACATCAGAGTTTTCATGATGGCTAATCTCTAGTTTATCTTCTTCATCAGCAATTAACAAGTATGTAACATTTAAATGAAGATGATCACCAACATATATTCCATTCTTTATGTGATTTTGAACAAAGATAATGTCAATCCCTAGAATATTATCATTATATGGGTATATATTTTTTACACCAGTTTCTTCTTTTGCTTCCTTAATGGCTACATGAAGACAGTCATGATCTCCATCATTGTGTCCACCTACCCATCCCCAAGAATTGTAGATATTGTGATGTGCAAAAAGAACCTTATCCATGCTTTGATTCATGACAATAGCACTAGAAGTCATGTGTCCAATCAAATTAGAGCGATTATATGCATCTGGATTACGTTCTAAAAATTGAATAATTGCATGTTTGTCAATTTTTTCTTGTTCATTTACTGGAGAGTATTTCAATAATTCTGCATACATGAATTCACTTCCTTTTTTGTTTAGATTACTATTTTTATTTTATCACAAATGCAAAAAAAAGAGGATATCTTTCGATATTCTCATTTTATATTCATGGTAGCGACGGTGGGACTTGAACCCACACGACCTCGCAGCCACTGGATTTTGAATCCAGCGCGTCTACCATTCCGCCACGTCGCCATTATGTTGTAAAAATCACATAGATATTTCAAATACCATAGTCATTCTTTACAACATTTATATTATACAACAAATTTTATAAAATAAAACAAGTAAATTAATTTTTTTTAGATTATCGTGACTGTCCCTGTTTTTATACTATCTAATTTGCTTTGCATTTGTTTTTTCAAGTCAATGAAAGCATCTCCTCCAGTACAGTGACAACTGAAATATTGTGCTTTGTTTTCCAATAACTGTTTACCAAGTTTTTCAAGATATACCATTTGAACTACATCTTCATTATCATAATGGGATAAATGGAATCCACCAATAACATGTGTAAAGTTTGCCTGTTCTCTTTTTTCAATTGACTGAATAATGTTTCCAATTCCTTTATGTGAACAACCTGAAAACAACACTTTGTTCTCATCTTCATTAATAACCAAATATATTTCATGATCAAACGTATCTTCGACATAAGCGCCGTCTAACTCGCGCATTAATGAGTTGTCACCAATCAATTGTTTTACATATTCCACGTTTGAATATAGTTTAATTCCTTCTGAAATTTTTTCATCTAAGTCGATTAGATGAATACGCTCTAAATCTTTTGGTTTCTTGATGCCAATTGGTATATATAATCCCTTTAAATATTTTAAATGTTTATCAAAAGCCGATTTTGATAGATATACAGGTGCTTTTGCATTGATTTTCAGAAATTTATCCAGACCTTTCCCATGATCAAAATGTCCATGTGAAATAACCAAAATATCTACTTCTGCTAAATTGATCCCTAATTTTTTAGCATTTTTTATGTAATAATTATTAGGTCCTAAATCAAAGAGAATTTTCTTATCATTGGCTTCAATATACAAACTAAGCCCATGTGCACTCTTTAAATCCTTACGGATTGATTCATTTTCTAATAGTGTTACAACCTTCATCCCAAATCACCTCTTTATTAATATTAAAACAAAAGCATCATTAAGATGCTTATTATTCTTGTTCCTCGTTTAATCGTTCAATGATCATTTTATACCCACCAGGTCCATACAAATAAGATTTAGATATTTTGCTTATTGTTGCAGCACTGATTCCAGTTTCTTTTTCGATTTCTTGATAGGTGTATTTTGCATGAAGCATTTTAGCAACCAAAAGTCGTTGTCCAAAGGCTTCAATTTCATTTATTGTACATAAATCATCAAAAAAACGATAACATTCTTCAATGGTTTCCAATTTTAAAATAGCTTCAAATAATTTGTTTACTTCTTCATTTTGTATTTTATAGCGATAATCCATAAAATCACCTCATTCTTTTTTATCCATAAATATTATAACAAAAGAATTACGAATTTAAAAGGAAAAATAATATCTAAAAATTTGATTTATTTTGCTTGATTTACCGCAACTTGAATCACATCCCAAACTCCTGCGAATGGAGGTGCGTAGGCCAAGTCTAAAAATCCTAGTTCTTGCGTTGTCATTTCCTTTTGAATGGCAAGGGCAAATACATTAATACGTAACGCAGTATCCTTGTACCCTACTAGTTCTGCACCTAAAATTACAAATGTCTCAGGATGATAGATTACTTTCACAGTAATTGGCATCGGATTTGGATAATATGAAGCATGATTTCTTCCTTTGATCGTTACGGTTTTATGAAGGATGTTTCTTTTTACTGCTTCTTTTTCAGTTAAGCCTGTCTTTGCAGCTTCCATATCGACTAGTTTGATCACGATGGTTCCAAGGACACCTCGAAACGAAACGTCATTACCAAGAATATTTTCAGCAATAATGCGGCCTTGTTTATTGGCATTGCTACCCATAGGTAAATAACTGTTTTCTTTTAGTGATACATTATATATCATTCCACAATCTCCACCAGCGTAAATAGATGGAAAGTTTGTTTGCATTTTTTGATTCACTTCAATTGCACCATTTTTACTTAGAATAATACCACTTTCATGAAGAAACTCAGTATTGGGTTTAATCCCGATACTTAATAGAACCAAATCTGTCTGAATCGATCCCTTGTCTGTAATAACTCGTTCGACTGAAGATGCACCTTCAAAACCTTGAACCTTTTCACCTAATCGTAATATAACACCCTTACTAAGTAAATATTCTTCTAAAATCATAGATAACTCAGGATCTAATACATTTAGTAGATGATCGCTGTATTCCACAAGTGTAACATGTAATCCTCTTGTCAAAAAGGCTTCTACCATTTCCAAACCAATAAAGCCACCACCAATGACAGTAACTTCTTTTATAGCAGGGTTATTTAATGTTTCTTTAATCACAAGACTATCTTCAAATGTACTAAGTGTAAAGATATTATCCAGTTTGATATTGGGCCATGATGGAACCAATGCTCTTGCTCCTGTTCCAATTATTAATTTATCGAAAGAGTCCGTAAA
>JAFGXW010000034.1 GCA_016936415.1 Bacilli bacterium
TCATTTTCAAAAGCCAAAACATCATTGTATGTATAATCGACATAATCAACAACAACCGCGTTTTCTGGACCAGATAAAAATTTCGTTTGATCAAAATTGTATACATTGGCTAATAGCCCTACCGCAATTGCAATAAGTACTGCACCAGCAGCAAAACCAACATAAAATAATTTCCCTAGTTTTGAAGATCCTCTCAGACGATTTATTGCATATTTCAATGATTCTTTTATTGATATTACGCTGTGTTTTACAACTGTTTTTTCTTCACTACTTATTTTCTCTAAATCAAATGTTGATTCATCAAAGCTTTCCTTGGTAACTTTTTCAAAATGCTTATCAAACACTTTTACCTCAGAGTCACTTCCAAGCAGTTTGATTTTTGAGAAATCACTTGAATTTACGTCCAAATATAAAGTCTTATTTTTCACAATTAACTTGATTTCAAAAGGTGAAGTAACTGGTTCATCCGTAAACACTTTTAAAGAAGAAACTTCATCGTTTATACTTGTCAATTGTTCCAAATCTTTTAAGTAAATATCAGTATCGTGTTGTAAGTTTAAATCACCATTACTATTGTTTTGGTAATCACCAACAACTACCCCATCTTTTAACGTGATAACGCGGTCAGCATAAAAATCTGCCAATTCTTTTTCATGCGTTACCAGCACTACAAGTTTTGTTGTTGATATTTTCTTAATAATATTCATGATATCAACTGTGTTTTTCGAATCAAGGTTACCAGTTGGTTCATCTGCGATGATAACTTTCGGATTTTTGGCAAGAGCACGAGCTATAGCCACACGTTGTTGCTGCCCTCCAGATAGCTGAGAAGCTCTACGTTTACGGTAGTTGATCATTCCCATGTTTTCCAATATATAATCGATTCGTTTGTCTATTTCTTCTTTGTCAACTACACCAACCATATTTAATGTTAATGCTATGTTATCATATACAGTTAAATTATTTAATAAATTATAGTTTTGGAATATGTATCCTACTTGTTTATTTCGAATTTTATCCCATACTTTTGATTTATATTTATTGATTTCTTCTTCCCCAAAAACTATGCTTCCCGATTGAACTTTATCAAGTCCTCCAAGAACGTTAAGTAATGTGGTTTTACCACTACCTGAAGGACCAAGTAAAACGACCAGTCCTCTATCTGGTAATGTTAATGAAATGTCATTAATTACGTGTATTTCATTTCGTTGATTACGGTTAAAATATTTATCTAAATTATTTAGTTTAATCATCTATGTCACCTACTCTGCTTTCAGTGATGAAATCACTGAACTACTAAAGATTTTCTTATTAAATCGATTACCCAAGAAAAAGGCCAAAATTGCCAATAAGAAATAGATAAAGATATAGCTATTAACCGTAAAATAGCGTAAATATCTTGGAATAAATGTATCGAATTGTTCATTCGCAACCAATAAAACCATTGTAAATACAAATGCCATGGTAGCTGTGAAAACCAATTCAATAATTGTGACACGATTTAAATCTTTTTTGCTAGCACCGATACTTCTAAATATCAAATAATCTTTTTTCTTCGAACTCTGAACATTTTTTAAAACGATATAACTAATAAAGTAAATAACAATCATCAGAAGTCCAAATAGGAACCCCATATATATTGTTGTAAAAATTGAAAAAATCGCTGAGAATTCATCTGTAACTCCACTTGGATAAATCGTATTAAAGCCAAGATCATCGATATCAGACATAACTTTACTTGCATCATATGCGTCAAATACCAATACAGATACTTGATACACATCTTCACTTAACAGCACATCCATTGTCGCTTGATTCACCAATATTTGAGCATACCCTCTTGTTTCAGGATTAAAGGTATCGGAAATAGACACATCAAATTTTGACACTTCAAAAGCGGTTGAACTTGAAAGTTGGAATGCTTGATCTTGAACATCAGATAGTGAAGCCGTAGCTGGATCCAATCCTAAGTCCCAAAACATTTGATCTAGCAGTTCAAGAGAAATCATTATTTCTCCATCAACAACATTATCATCAACGGCGACTGAACCTATATTAATCCAACCCACTTGCTGTCCATTCATCGTAAAACTCAATTGTGTAGGAGAATTCCAATTACTCATTCCGTAATAAGCTTGTTCGCGCACTTCAGGACTATTGATGAAATCATCATGAAAATACATTCTTCCCATCCAATCACCTGGTTGCACATTTTCCGCGATTCCAGTGATTGTAAATTCCATACCTGTTGGAATAATTGGTTCTTGTTTATCATCATCATACGCTGGGTATTCAAACCCCAATAAGATTTTGTCTCCAACAGCATAATCCTCCATCTCTTCAATGACAACTTCATATTTGCTAGAAGGGAAAACCCCTTCTTTTAATTGAGAACTACGTAACATTGAGGCAGGATTAATATAATTATCATTTGTATATACCCAATCATATTGTTCTACATAGTTATAAATAGTCGTATCCAAAATTACGTCATCTTGTAAAACCGTTTGTACCAAATCAATATTTTTAAAAGAATTTACTTCTTCAGGTGTAAATGCTAGATTACCAAATTTTGTGACAATAATCCTTGATTCTGTGACATTTGAAAAATAACCACCACCAATATTACCAGAAATGCTACTAGTCTGCGTGACATAACTACCATATGAGAACGTGAAGATAACGGCAATGAACATTGAAATAATTAGGGTGAAAATCGTTCTTCTAGGTGTTCTAAATAGATTTCTAAGTGATACCCCAACCAGACTCAAAAAAGTCATTTTATAATTAAAGAAGTTCACTTTATCCTCAATTATTTTAGCTTTCTTAATTGCCTTATCTTCAACTACTTCACCATCAAATAAACGAATCTTTCTCGTTGCATAATCTTGAATTTCTTCATAATTATGTGTAACAACAATGACCAATTTATCTTTTGATATTTCCTGTAGCAAGGCCATAATGTTTTTTCCTGATTCGCTATCTAAATTCCCTGTAGGCTCATCAGCGACAATAATTGGGCAATCTTTCGCTAGCGCTCTTGCGATAACACAACGTTGTTTTTGCCCACCTGATAATTTAGATGCTTTATGATGCACATGACTAGAAAGACCAACTTGATCAATCAATTTTAAAGCTCGCTCTTTTCGAGTTTCTTTATCGTACCCTTGAATGGTTAAAGCCACCATTACATTTTCAAGAACACTATAGGAATCAATAATGTTGTAGTTTTGGAAAACAAAACCTATATACTGACGACGAAAAGCTTCCCATTCCTCAACACTAAAATAGGAAGTTTCTTCCCCATTGACATACATCTCACCATCTTCATACGTGTCAAGTCCGCTTATCACATTTAGAAGCGTACTTTTCCCACTACCACTTTCACCTGTTACTGCAACAAACTCTCCTAAATTAAATTCCAAATTTACTTTTCGTAGCCCAAGCGCAACAACATCATTGCTATGATAGTATTTTGATACATTTGTTAATTTTAGCATTTTTTCACCTCTAGTCTATTTTTTTACCAATCATTTGTTCATATTGAAGTGTTTCTTTTCTCGTTATTTTATACTTTGAAGAAGCTATACTATAGTCATATATGACATCATCTTTGTCAAACAAAAATAATAACATGGAAATCAAATCAGGATGAGATTCCAATGTTGGACACTGAAAACAAAGATTTTCAATGTCAAGATATTCTAAATTAGAATCTTTTTCAATTTTCAACAAAACCAGTACTCCTTTTTCTTCATACTGATTACCAAAAAAATATGGATTTAACGAAACATGTGCCTTATCAAAATGTAATATTTCTAAGATTTGACGCTTTGTCACATTATCATACTCCTTTCAAACATATACCATTATATCATATATATAGTTTTCAATATATAATTTAGTTTCAAAAACAAAGTGAGTTCCAAAGACTATTTTGTGCATATCTATATACAATCTTCCAATAAGAATGATTGAAAGAAATCTCATCGAATGCTATAATACCACTAAGGAGTGATGTTATGTTCAAAAAACTAAGCTATTTACAACTCAATATCGTACTCGCATCGATTATTTTTGGTGCAACTTTTTTGGGTTACGTGTTCACTTCAGATATTCATATAGGATCATATTTTTGGTTATCCTCTGGGTTTGTGGTTGGATATTATACCTTCTTTGACAAGAAAGCTATTATAGGTCTTTTTATTGGTATATTACTTGCAAACTTACTAGCAAGATTTATTTTTATTGAAGAGTCCATAATATTAACAATGTTTTTCTCATTGTTTTTTTCAATTGTACAATTGTTTGAGGCATTCTTGTTTAAAAGACTAATGACTTTTACCAATTCATTTGGTTTTATTAAATTTAGTAATACCTTTTATTATCTTGGCATAGCACTCTTTATATCAATTTTTTCAGCATTTTTAGGGTCCACAATATTACTATTCAGTATGGATTTTTCTTTTTATTTTCAAACACTAATTCGTTGGGCAGTTAGCGATTTTATTGGAATTGTGATTTATGGTACCATTATTTTATATGTGTTTTATTATGATGATAAATTCGTTGTTTCTAGAAGAAGCACTTTAAATACAATTGTTTTTTTACTGGTTTTTTCTTTTATCTCAATTGCATTGTTCTCGAATACGATTCCATGGTTTCAGTATCGAGATTTTAATTTTATCTTCATTGTTTTCTTCTTAATCATGGCTTTCTTCTTTAGTTATCGAATGATTTTGATATGCGACGCAATATTTCTTATTATTTTTTATTTCTTTTTACGTTTGTCAATTCCAGACTATAATATTGATTTAGCAGTTTGGTATACCTATCTTTATTTATTGATACTTTCTTCTAGTGGAGCAGTCATTAAAATGATGATGTTTGAAATTAAATACAAAAACATTTCACTTGAAGATGCAAATACCAGACTAGGAAATTTAATAAATTCTACCAATTCATTATTACAACTAAGTGATGATTTATTAGATTCAAATGTTAAAATCCATGAGGATTATATCAAACGTATTTTTAAAATCGCAACCTCTATTTTTGATGGGTTTGATTATGCTACTTGCTATCTAAAAGGAGATCCGTACATTCATTTTATCGATACCGTAGGTTATGACATTGATGATTTAAATAGCTTTAATTTTCTTGCAACTGAGTTTCACATTGATACTGTTAGTCCTGTATACGTGAATTCTGCGAGTAAAACTGTCAAAGAGTCTTTACCAAACAATTATACTAAATTTATTAAAACAAACCCAATCATTTCAGAATCAATTCGTTTTGGAATATTCATTGAACAAGGTTTGATTGGTGGAATGAGCTTTGACATCACAGAAAGTAGTGGGAAACGCTTCAATCAATTTCACTATGAAAGCTATAAATCATTTCAAAAATTAATGAATAGTTTCTTTGCAATGAATTACTTAAATTATAAAAATCAAAACTTAAAAAATGATATCGTTTTAAGTCTAATTCGCACATTGGAATTATATGATCAATATACTGGTGGACATAGTGAGGAAGTTGCATATTTATCTGGTGAAATTGCAAAAAGGATTTTCTTAAAAGATAAAGAAATATATGACATCTATTGGGCTGGTGTCGTTCATGATATTGGTAAAGTTGGGATTAAAAGTGATATTATAAACAAACCAGAAAAGCTATCACTTGAGGAATATGAATTGGTAAAAGAACATCCGATTTTCGGTTTTGAAATTTTAAACAAATCAGAAGATTTAGCCAACATATCATTGCTAGTGAGACATCATCATGAATGGTGGAATGGAGCAGGTTATCCAGATGGTCTCCGTGGAGAAGAAATACCGATTGGAGCACAAATCATTGCAATTTGCGATGCTGTTAGTACAATGGCAACGAAACGACCTTATACTGTTGTTCGTACAAGTACACAAATTTTAAAAGAATTAGAACTATATCGTGGAATCCAGTTTGCACCAATCCCCACAGATGCAATGATTGAATTTATAAAAGA
>JAFGXW010000144.1 GCA_016936415.1 Bacilli bacterium
AATTGTTTATTTTTCTCATTTAACTCAAAGAACTCGTTTTCTTAATTACCTTTTTTACAATAGCTTATAACGGATGGCGGTATGGTTAGTTGCCGATTTCGAAGTACTTTCCTGTCAAGTTACAACTACTTTTGATACGAGCTGTGACGCTTGAATACGCACTGCACCGGCAATTAACTATACCGCGTGTTAGCTGCTGGTGTTATTGTCTTTCTTTCCCACAGCACTTTTTATATTTTAATCCACTTCCGCAATAACATTTATCGTTTCTTCCTATTTTCTTGTCAAGATTAAATACCGTTCCTTGTCCTTTATTCTTGAATAGATTGTTTGTTGTTTCTTCTAAATCCTTATCAAATTGCCATTTGTGATTATTAAAGACAAATGTATCAATCATTCGAGGACTATTTCTTAAACTTCCAAATCCAATCCAGATATCACCCTTGCTTTTATATTTCCGAGCTTTACTTAATGTCAATAGTCGGTCAAGAAGTTCCTTAGGATTGTCATTTTCCCAAGAAACGTATGTAACACCAGAATTTGCCCCTTTTTTATTATTGGAAAGCATAGAGAAATTATGCCATTTGTTGTCTTGAATTGTTTGGGTTTTAATTTGGCGGATATATTTAGTTAAATTATCTCTCGATGGTCCATCCCAATCTAACAATGTAAAGATTGCATCTGTTACTTTAGGCTCATTTGCCTTTGCAAGCAAATTACACAATATGTCAAAATCTTCATTTTTCCATCTGTTTTTAATAGAGTCACCTTCGTCTGTGATATCAACACCTAATCTTAATGGATAATAGTTTCTGTCAATGGCACCACCAAAGTCATTGTCAAGTGATACAAAATCATTATTTGGTAATTTCCATAGTTTGTTTTCTAAATGGTAACCCAAATAAATCATTTCATTATCAGCTTTAAAATAATCCATTAGGTCAATTCTTTGACGAACATAGTAAAGAAAATCATATGGATTTTTTAAATAGTGTGATACTAATTCTAAATCAAAAACGGTCAAGAACAAGGGAAAAGGTTCATTACTTTTCTTTTCTAATAGAGTATGTGCTTGATGAGTCAGTGATGGATAATTCTCTGATGTGATACCCATTATGTATACTTCATCAATGCTTTCCGATAATTCTATTAGATTGCCATTTTCATCATAAAATTTTGATTCCTTAGCCAAAATCTTACTACGTGATACAATACCTTGTTCATATGCATCTTGTACGGCTCCTTTAAAGTCCGTTTGTAAATGAGAAAAGCTACCTTTTTTTGAAAACTCAGTTAGCTTCTTAGATTTTACTTGTACACATAAGGCTTTACTACCAAGAATGCATAAAACATCAATATCTGTATCATCCGACCCTTTTTTAGTAATTATTTTAACAGACTTGAATGTTCTTTCTTGTCCAAAAATATTAGATAAGAATTCGTATGAAATTTCTTCACCACTATTCCCTCTATTTTCGGCAAGTTTGTCTTTATAGGCTTTGTCTTTGAGCATCCAATAATAGGGGCTTTCATAACATGCTTCATATAGACTAAAGGTGATAGGGACAAAAAATCTCTCACTATCTATTTGAAGTATTGGTTGAGCATTGAAAAGATTAAAATCACCTATTTGATTAAAATGATTGTTTAATTTTTCCTTATTAATTTCAATTGAAAAGTTTTTTAAAAATGAATCAATTTTAACTTCCTTTTTAAAGTCTTCTCTCCGAATTACAAATAAATCGATTAAGTTCTTATAAAAAGTCTTCCATGCATCATCAGGCAAAGTCTCAAAATCAATTGATTCATTTTCAGACAAATCAGAAAATAAATTGGCATATTGATAAAATTCATAAGCTGGTAATACTTCTTTAATATGCTCTTCAATATTCTCTGATGGATTTTCTTTTTTTATAGTTTCTATTATCTCGGGAAGTTTTTCTTTTAAACTAAAGAAATTAACCTTCTTAGATTTCTCTTGAAGTATATCTTTTATCCTTTGCAAGATGACTTTAGTATTATTGAAATCAAAGTTTCTATTCTCTAAAAGCCATTCTTTATCATAACGATATTTTCTTTCTAAAAAATCTGTATACTGAAAATCATAAACTCCATCATTTGCATAAAAAATTGGCTCAATAAACATGTTTTCATCACCATAAAATGTTCTCATCTCAGCTCTGAAATCCATTCTCTCAAGTTTCTGTGGATGAACACTTTTCATTTTCTCAAAGAAAGGAGTCATAAGAGACATATGAAGTTCATGCATTAATTCATATGTCCTTTCTTTTGATTTTATTACATCAAGAGGATTATCAGGTAATGTGAAATCAATTTGTTTTTGTATCAAAAAGCCAATTAGCAAAGAAACTTCATTTTTATTTAGTCGAGACCTAAAATCTACTTTGTTAATCTCTTGTAGGATAATATGAAAATCCTCATATATAATCATACAAAGGGTGTAAATATATCCTTTTGAATATATGAGTGTTTTAATATCGTTTATTACTTCTTCAGTTTTCCTTAAATTCATTTATCCTACTTGAATGTTATTTGAAATGCTGTCGCTTTTTTACACTTGCAGCTAACGGTTGGCGGTATGAAATCGTTGGGGATTGCGGGCTACTATCCTGTCCAGTTACATCGAACTTGATGCGGGGCAGAACGCTTGC
>JAFGXW010000145.1 GCA_016936415.1 Bacilli bacterium
ATTTATCTCTTTGTTACATTATTTTTTATTATATAACTTGATTAACCAGGCATAAAAAAGACACCAATATTGTGTTTCAATTTTGGTGTCTTTTGTTTGACTGTATTACAACAATCCAATTTATGATTCTAATTGTTTAATATTCTACTTTATCATTCTTTTTAGACCACTCTACAAAAGGAGCTAAACATTCTTCGCGATCGATATTAATGATTTTTACTTGTTGTTTTGAGGCTTTTCCCAAAATTACATCATAAATATATTGATCATCAAAGCCAATATCGGCTGCATCATATCGAGAGGCACCAACATATAGTTTGCGCATTTTTGCCCAATGAATTGCGGAAAAACACATTGGACATGGTTCACAAGATGAATAGATATCACAATCTGACAAGTCAAATCGTCCAAGAATCTTTGTTGCTTTTCTAATTGCTACGATTTCTGCGTGTGCTGTTGGGTCGTTCGTTTTAATGACTTCGTTATGACCAATGGCAATGATTTCTCCATCTTTTACAATGACTGCACCAAAAGGACCACCATCATCTGATCTCATTCCTTTGAATGCTTCATCTACTGCTTTCTTCATAAATTCATTCATACAATACTCTCCATAGCAGTTCAGAGAACGAACTACTTGTCTCCCATCGTCATCGCCATAACAGCTTTTGCAGTGTGAAGGCGGTTTTCAGCTTCTTGGTAAACAATAGAGTGTGGCCCATCAATAACGCTGTCTTCTACTTCGTTTCCGCGGTCTGCAGGTAATGCATGCATGTATTTGACATCAGGACTAGCAAGAGCTATCATTTCTTCCGTACATTTCCATCCTTTATATGACTCAAGTAAATCATCAACGACTGCACTTGATTGATTGTTAACCCAACTTCCCCAGTTTTTAGGAATGACTACATCTGCATCTTTAAATGCTTCTTCCATATTGTGTGTGATTTTAAAACTTCCACCGTTTTCAAGGGCATTTTGTTTTGCTTTTTCTATCGCCCAAACTGGTAAATCATAACCCTCTGGATAAGCCAAAGTAACATCCATGGCATAGCGAGGGAACAACAAGATTTGAGTAAGTGGAACACTGATAGGTTTTTTGTGACTCGTTGCAT
Source organism: Bacilli bacterium (assembly GCA_016936415.1). GTDB lineage: Bacteria > Bacillota_I > Bacilli_A > Izemoplasmatales > Izemoplasmataceae > JAFGXW01. The sequence continues at coordinate 1,116 of JAFGXW010000145.1, forward strand.
AAGCCCATATAATTGAAACTTTTATGTGTTTCTTTTCACCATATACTTCTTTAATTGTCATCAAATCAGCAAGTCCTTGCATCGGATGATATAAATCACATTGTAAATTCATAATTGGTACCGTTGAATTTGCAGCTAACTCACGTAAATATTTGTTCCCAACTTCCCAGAAGCAATTACGACAAGCAATACCGTGTCCGTAGCTGGAAAGGATTGTCGCTGTATCTTTTGCGCTCTCTCCATGAGATATTTGCATCATGGATGTATCAAGGAATGTCCCATGTCCACCAAGATGAGCAATTCCAGCTTCCATTGAGTTACGTGTTCTTGTCGATTGCTCAAAGAACATCAAGAAAGCTGTTTTATTTGTCAAATAAGGTGTAGGCTCATTTGTTAAAAATTTATGTTTTAACGCAACTGAAACTTCTAATAATTTATCTATTTCTGGTTTTGTCCACTCTTCTAATGTGATAAAGTGTTTTCCTTTAAACAAAGGTTTCATTTTTGTCCCTCCTGGGTTTTTAGATTTTCAACATATACAAATGGAATTGCAGCATACATTGCTGCAGCTTTCACTAATTCACTCTTAAACGTTACTTCATTTGGTGCATGTGCTTGGTCTTCATGACCTGGACCAAAACCAATACATGGAATGTTGTATCTTCCCATGATTGAAACAGCATTTGTAGAGAAGGTCCATTTGTCAACGAGTGGTGCTGTCTTAAACAATCCCTCATATGCATCCACTGTACTTTCACAAACTGGATGATTTGCAGCTAGAACCCAAGTTGGAAAATATGATTTTGTTGGATAAACCAATCCTGTATAAGAAGGTCTTGCGTAATCATACATTTCAACAACTGCATTGGCACGTTTCACTGCCGGTAAATTTCTAATTTCCTCTAATGCGCTCTCAAACGTTTCTCCATCCGTCAAACGTCTGTCTATAGAAACACTGCAGCCATCTGCCACCGCACAACGAGAAGGTGAACTATAGAAGATTTCACTAACAGTTAACGTTCCTTTTCCTAAAAATTCGTTATCGAGAAGGTGTTTGTGTAGTTCTTCTAACTCCAGTAAAATCGGAGCCATCTTGAATATTGCATTGTCTCCACGTTCAGGAGCACTACCATGGCAACTAATACCATGTGTTGTAACTTTAATCTCCATTCTACCGCGATGTCCACGATAAATATTACAACTTGTAGGCTCAGTGATTACAACAAATTCAGGTTTAATCTGATCTTCTTCAATTATATATTGCCAACATAATCCATCACAATCTTCTTCTTGAACTGTTCCAGTTACGAGCAAAGTATAATCATTTTCTAAATTTAAATCTTTGATTATCTTTCCAGCGTAAACCATTGAAGCCATACCACCTTCTTGATCACTTCCACCACGTCCGTAAATCAGTTCATCATCCTCAAAACCAAGATATGGGTCGTGCTCCCAGTTATTAATGTCTCCAATACCAACTGTATCAATGTGGGCATCCATTGCAATCAAATGCGAACCATGTCCGATATATCCTAAAATATTTCCCATTGGATCAATCTCAATTTTATCAAATCCAACTTTTTCCATTTCTTCTTTGATACGTAAAACAACAAGTTTTTCATTACAACTTTCACTTGATATTGCAATCATATCACGTAAAAATTTTGTCATATCTGCTTTATATGCTTCTGCTTTCTTTAAGATTTCTTCAAAGTGAATGCTCACTTGTGCTCACCTCTTAGCTTTTTAATTGCTGCATCATATGAAAATACTTTGTCATACTCTAATTCCCAAAATTCAGCGTGACGCATGGCATCTAAGTATTCTTGTTTGTAGCCAAATTTTAGCCAATCACTTTCTTTACGCTTGTATAATTTTTCTTTTTGTGAATCGCTACGGTAATCAACGATGTCTTCTGTACCAATTTTTCTAAAGATATCATTAAACCAACGATCAAGTACAAAATCTTCTGTTTCTAAATAACGGCGTTCTAAATCTTTAAGCACACTATCATATCGATCAAAACCATCTGTTGCGATGGTTACAACATTATCTCCAGGACCTAATTTTAAATGTTTTGCCATTTTGATTGCACCAATGATGTTACAAATACCTGATACACCAAACATTTCTGTCATTTGGATGGCAACCTCTTCATCCACACCATTTTTAACCAATGTGGAAATACCATCTTTTATCACTTTTAACCCTCTCACTGAATCATCATCTTTGATTAAAACAACAAAATCAGTGTTGATGACATTATGAATGAGTGTAATCATTTTATCACCAATACCTTCAATGCGATGTTGTCCTCGTCCACCATTCATAAGTGTAGAACATTCATATGGTTCTAGGGCAGCTATTTTTGCTTCAGGGAATGCTTTTTTGATTTGATCCCCAGCAGCTAAAGTACCTGCACTACCAGGTGCTGATGTAAAACAAGCAATACGACCATTTCCAATACCTTTGACAGCTTCAATCGCGCTATTTCCTGTTACATGGCGATGGAAACGATAATTTGGTAAAAGCTCAAATTGTGCTAACGAGCGATTTTTCGGATTTTTTTTCAGTTCAAAGGTACGTTCTAATGTCAAAATAACATCTGATTCAGTACCTGGTGTTAAATCTAATTTTGCACCATATCGTTGAATTCGATCATATCTTTCTTTGCTCATATTGTCGGGCATTATTACAATGGAATCAAGGTCCATTAAATTACAAATATAAGCAACTCCAATTCCAAAATTTCCAGTAGATGGGCCTAATATCGTGTGTTCACCCGGTACGATGTCACCATCCACACAACCTTCAATTAGTGTTGAATATGCTGGACCAACTTTATGTGATCCTGATGGAAAATATTTCCCAAGCATTACAACAATGTTGGCATCTACACCAGTTAAAGCTTTTGGTAATACAATCTTGTTCACTTCATTTTCTTCATTCTTCCAAGTAATGTTAAACAAATTAATTTTATTTAATTCATCTACATCCTTGGCAGCAAGTGCTTCTTCTCTAATCTTTTTGTCCACTGTTGATGGATGCAACATCTCATCATAAGTAGGACCGAACGGAATATTGTTCATTATTTCACCTCTCCAGTTTCTTGGTTACCTGTCTTTAGGTAATCGATTAAATTGTCTAAATTGGGTTTTAATAGAACAGGTTTCCCCACTGTTTTTAAAGCATTTGCGGTATCTTTTAATCCATTACCCGTTACGATTAATGTCACAGATTCTGTTTTGTGGATCAATCCTGTGGATAATGCATTCATTAAACCTGCAAGAGAAGCAACTGCGGCAGGTTCTCCAAAAATACCTTCTGTTTTTCCTAATAATTTCATTGCTTCTAAAATTTCTTCATCGCTACAGCTGATCCAAGAACCCCTTGATTCAAGCACTGCCCTTTGTGCTTTCAATGGATTACGTGGGATACCAACTGCGATACTATCTGCGATTGTATTTTCTTCACGTTCCGCCAAAGGTTCGTTGTTTAGAAACGCCTCTACAAACGGTGCGCATCCACTACTCTGAACTCCTAAAATCTTCGGAACTTTCGTGATAATACCTAATTGTTTTAATTCGTAAAATCCTTTATATACTCCACCAATGGTACAACCATCTCCAACGGTTACAACCACCCAGTCTGTAGGTTTGAAATCTAGTTGTTCTGCGATTTCAAGTGCAACAGTTTTCTTTCCTTCAATCAAATGAGGATTGATGGCTGCGTTACGGTTATACCAACCAAAGTGTTCAATTGCCATTTTTGATAATTGAAATGTATCTTTATAGTCACCATCAACACTAATCACATTTGAACCATAAATCATTAACTGTGTTAATTTTCCTAATGGTGCTCGTTTTGGAACAAAAATCACGGTTTTAAGTCCCATTCTAGCTGCGTTACCAGCCAAACTAGAAGCCGCATTCCCAGTAGAACTACAAGAAATGGTATGATGGTTTCCTTCGATTGCCTTCATTACAGCAACACCTGAGGCTCTATCTTTCAATGATGCAGTTGGATTCAATCCTTCATCTTTGATGTATAAGGTATCTATCCCAATTACATCATGAAGGAAGTTGGTTTTATATAGTGGTGTCCATCCAATTTTCAATGTATCAACCAATTTTGTATCAACTACACTCATCAATGGCAAATAACGCCACATCGAATAATCATGATTGTTTTTCAAATAGTCTTTTGTGAAAACATGTTTTAATAATTCCATATCATAATTTATCGATAGAATTCCTTCTTCTTTGCAAAAGGGGCAAGTTAATATTTCACTATCTTTTGGAAAAGTACGCTGACAAATAGTACATTCATAATTCTTCACATATTTCATTTTGTCACTCCTCTTCAATGTTGACTAACTCAAATTTTGTTACATCAAATAATCCTTTATCGGTTAATTTTAATTCAGGAATGACTGGTAATGAAAGAAAAGCAAGAGATAAGAAAGGATCATCCACACGGTCACTGACACCCATTTTGCGAACCAGTTCTTCCATGTGTTTGATTTTTGATTCTACTACTTTCACATCTTGATTTGTCATAATTCCACCGCACTCAAGTTGTAAACTATCCAATACCACACCTTTACTCACTAGTGCAATACCACCTTGTATACGATCAATTTCTTGTAATGCAACCATCATGTCTATGTCATTGTCTCCAATGATAATTAGATTGTGTGAATCATGCGCAATTGTCATCGCAATTGCTCCATTTTGTAATCCATATCCTTCTACCAAACCTAATCCGATATTACCTGTTTTATGATGTCGTTCCACCACGGCAAGTTTTAATATGTCTTGTGCTTGGTCATGAACATAGATTCCACTCTTTGTTTTGACTTCTCTTATTACTTTTGTAGTTGTTACATTATTCACAATCAACTGAATTACTTTAACTTTATTACTGGTTAAACGTAAATCAAACGATATATTTTCTTTATCAATATTCACAGTGTTTAATACTTTTGGATTATGAATGATTTTTGATTCAAACAGTGCACGGTTTTTCTTTGCAACCAAATATCCACGTTTGAATACCAAATCCACATCTATTTCCTCTAAACTTTGAAATACAACCAAATCCGCATAGTAACTTGGTGCAATCGCACCAATACGATCTAGTTGATAACAAGTTGCAGTGTTAATCGTTGCCATTTGAATTGCCGTAATCGGATCAACCCCATTTTGTATTGCAAGACGAATGTTATAGTTAATATGTCCTTCATTTTTAATATCTTCAGGATGCTTATCGTCCGTACAAAACAACAATCTACGACTATTTTTTGGATTGACACCTTTGCTTAAAACACTTACATTTCTTGTTGCCGAACCTTCACGAAGTAAAATATACATTCCTCGTTTTATTTTTTCTTCCATTTCAGAAACGGTTGTACATTCGTGGTCGGTTTTGATACCACTCACAATGTAGGCATTTAAATCATGTCCTTCCATATTAGGCGCGTGTCCATCTTTGATTTTGCCCTTCATGGCATCTAGTTTATTATGCACTTCTTTGTCTCCATAGATGACACCTGGATAATTCATAACTTCACCAAGTCCAAGCACTCCTTCATAATCTCGAATTTGCTCTATATCAGATGAACTTATTGTATATCCTGAGGTTTCAAATGAAGTTGCTGGAACACAAGATGGTACCATTACCAATACATCCAACGGTACTCTTCTACTGCTTTCAAGCATATATTTAATTCCTTCAATACCACTAATGTTGGCAATTTCATGCGGGTCAGCTATCACTGTTGTTGTTCCCTTTGGCATCACAATCTTAGCGAATTGTGGAGGTGTTAACATGGAAGATTCAATATGAACATGTCCATCAATAAAACCAGGTGCAACGAATTTGTTTTTCACGTCAAATTCGACCTCACCTTTGTACGCACCAATTCCCATGATAATACCATCTGTAATCGCAATATCACCTTGTTCTATTTCTCCGCTAAATACGTTCACAATCTGGCAATTTTTGAGCACTAGATCTGCTTTCATATCTCCGTGTGCTATTTTAGCGTATTGTATTGATTTCATGGTCCACCGCCTTCTTTTCACAAACTGTCAATATAATGGCTGAATAAATTAATTGCTACGGTCTTACGATATTCTTTATTTGATCTTTGATCATCAATTGGTTGAATCAAGGAAACATATGATTCTATCAATTGATCTTTTTGCTGTTTTAATTCCTGTTTAGTCAATCCTATATATTTTTGTTCAATCTCTTTCTTTCTTAAAATGGTTGGGCTAACTGCACCAAAAGCAATTCGAAAATCTTTAACGATATTGTTTTCAATGAACGATGCACCCGTAAAAGAAACTTTTGATATTGCGTCAGCTTTACGTCCTCCAACTTTTTCAAATAAGATATGAGAAAACGTATCTAGCGGTATTTGAATCTCTTTGATTATTTCATTGGATTCAAGTGATAATTTTCTTGGTGCTACAATCACTTCTTCAATTGGCACTACACGTTCTTGATTAATGCTCGCAACTACAACCTTTGCATTGAGCACATATAAAATTGGTAACGTATCTCCAGCAGGAGATGCATTTCCAATATTACCAGCAAGAGTTGCCAAGTTGCGAAGAGCTGGAGAAGCCATTACTTGTAACGCTTCTTTCAACAACAAAGG
>JAFGXW010000146.1 GCA_016936415.1 Bacilli bacterium
TACGGTGAGCATCAAATGAAGACTGGTGATCTAATTGTGTATACATCGAGTGACTCAGTGTTGCAAATTGCTGCCCATGAAGAAACAGTGGGACTAGATGAACTATATAGAGCGTGTGAAATAGCACGTGAACTGACAATGGTAGAAAAATGGAAGGTTGGACGAATCATTGCTCGTCCGTATCTGGGAGCAAAAAAGGGTGAATTCAAGCGAACAAGTAATCGACATGATTATGCTTTGAAGCCGATAGAAGACACCGCACTTGTGTATCTAAAAGAAGTTGGTTATGATGTAATTGCTTTTGGAAAAATCAATGATATATACGATACAGAAGGAATTACAAAAAGTATTAAACAAGTTTCAAACGAAGATGGCATGAATCATTTTATTGAATATACAGATGAAGACTTTGTTGGGCTTGCCTATTTAAATCTAGTTGATTTTGATGCACTATATGGACATCGCAGAGATCCAATCGGATATCAAAAAGCACTAGAAGAGTTCGATGTGCAACTTGGTGTATTAATGGAAAAAATGAGAGAAGATGACCTGTTAATTATTACAGCTGATCATGGAAATGATCCAATAGCTGAAGGTACTGACCATACTAGAGAATATGTCCCATTATTGGTATATGCAAGAAATTTAAATGGTGGAGAATTACCACTCCGTAAAACCTTTGCAGACATTGGAGCAACCATTAGTGAAAACTTTAAAACAAACCACACAAAATATGGAAAGAGTTTCTTAAAGGAATTAAAATAAATGGAAATTTCCAACAACAATGAATACTCAAACGAACATTTTTATAAGAAGGTCCTCAAAATAGGGTTTCCTATCATGCTAGCACAGCTAATGTCTAGTTTGCTAAGTGTTATTGATTCTGTTATGGTATCTAGCCTTGGTGATAATGCACTAGTTGCAGTTATGGTAAGTGGGAACTTTGCATTTTTACTGATTATGATTGAATTTGGTTTTTTTAGTGGCCTGTCAATTTTTATTGCGCAATATTGGGGAAGTAAAGATATTAAAAATATTCATAAAGTATTTATGATGGCATCAATTATTGGGGTTTTTGTTTCTATTGTCTTTTTCACACTGGGTTTCTTTTTTCCTGAATTTATAATTGGTTTATACGATAATACACAAGATCCAGTAAACAGTATAATTTTGACTGATTATGGCGTATCGTATTTAAGAGTAGCAGCATTTTCATACTTCACAATGACTATTATTGCAGTTATTGGTAGTTTGATGCGTAGCGTAGAAAAAGTAATTTATCCGCAAGTTATCGCTGTAATCGCTGTTGTTATCAATACTTTTCTCAATTACTTGCTAATCAATGGTCATTTTGGCTTTCCAGCACTTGGTGTTCAAGGTGCTGCGATCGCAACACTTATTTCAAGTAGTTTTGCAGCATTGATGATGATTGGGTATATGATTCAATCAAAACAAGAAGTATTTAAAGTGAAATTTACAGTTCTCAAAGATATTACAAAAGATTTCGTTGGGAGAATCTTAAAAAAAGCATTACCAGTTGCAATCAATGAGACGATTTGGGGACTTGGTATGATGTTTTACTTAATCGCATATGGATTTATAAGTAAAGAAAGTATTGCAAGTGTTCAGATTAGCAATCAAGTAATGGGATTATTTTGGGTAATTAATGCAGGTATTAGTACAGCTTGTGCAATTATGATTGGGAATAAACTTGGTGAGAACAAACTAGATTTGGCCAAGGCATGGGGAAAACGCTTCATGAAATTAACATTATTCGCAGGTGTTTTTCTAGGTGTTGTTCTGTTTATTTTAAGTGATTATATTCCTTTGTTATTTAAAGACACTACACCACTCGTCAGAGATAACGCATCACTCATTTTAAAAGTGTTTAGTTTTTATATTCCAATTAAATTTTCAAATGCTTTGCACATTGTTGGGACACTTCGCGCTGGTGGAGACACCAAGTATGCTTTATTTGCAGAGTTATTCCCTCTTTGGTTTATTGGGGTTCCTCTTGCCTTTTTACTAAGTATTTACACAACACTACCATTATTTATCATTGTAGCATTGGTAAATATTGAAGAATTGGTGAAATTCGTCATTGTACTATCGAGATTCTTCACATTTAAGTGGGTTCACAATTTAACAACAACATACTAAAAAAACCTTTCATTTTGATATGAAAGGTTTTTCTTTTGTTGTGAATTGATTCTTTTGGAATGATTAAATTAATGAATCTCGTTTGTAGCGGTTATTCAGTTCGTTAATACTTTGTTTGAGAAGTTTTTCATACTCAATAGCTACGTCTTTTTTTGTTGCAACTAAGCCTTTAGATGCATAATCAATGTATCTCTTATAAGGGAGAATTGCTGCGTTAATCATAGCTTTCACTTGGTTCGCAGTATTTTCAATTCGAACTAAAAATTCCTTTTTGTAAGATTCAAGTTCAGCGATATGTTTGTTATATAAATCATTTTCTTTGATATCCAATAAGTCATAATCTTTTTCAATATCATCACTATTTCGATAACTAATATTTGTAAACAAAGTATTACGTAATGTCTCTAATTCTTGTTGCTTATCTCTTGCAATCGTATCAGTGGTTTGATGAATACGGTCTAATTCTTGGGTTTTATTTTGGTTAATTAGGTCTAACTGTTCCTGATAAGACTTGTGGATTTGTTCTTTCTTGCTGATGAGTTCACGCAACACATTAGCAGTGTAAGCATCACTAGCTAACTGTTTTAGATATGCTTTCTTTTCGTTTATGATTCGTTCAGATTCTTCTAACTGTTTTTGTAATAGAACATTTGCTTCGTGAATTGCTTGTTCAGTTTCATTTCGAACAGGTTCAGAAGGTATAGATTCATCTTTCGCTAGAACAGTTTCTTTCATCAACACGAGCTTTTCTTTTGCTTGTTCATGTAATTTTTCAAAAGATTTGATCGTTTGTTCTTTTAAATCTTGTGCTTCTTTAATGGCAGTTCTTGCCCTAGTAGTAGCATCGGTAATCATTTGTTGATATAGTGCGATGTTCTCGTCTTGACTTTGAATTTTATCAACTTCATCAATTTTAACTTGATAAGAAGAAGTCAAGGAATCTATTTGTTGTTTAATCTCTTGATTTTCTTTTTCATCTGTAAAAAGAAGTAGTTTAAAATTCAAATCCTCAGTTTTTTCAGCAAGTTCATTTTTGATTAGTAATTTTTCATCATCATATTTTTGACGATAAATCGCAATTTTAGCATTTGCACTTTCAAGTTCTTGTGCTAATGTCTGTTGAATGCTTTTTGCGCGCTTATCAAAATCGGTTTTAGCAACTTCTATTTGTTCAGTAGCAAACGTCATTTGATTTTCAAGTGTCTCAGCAATTACTTCATCATCTACAACAGGTGCTTCTTCAACAATATCAATGATTTTTGTCGAAGCAGTAGAATCGTCATCTGTTGATTCTTTTATCTTTGTCAAATGAAGTGAATGTTCTTTTTTAGCGATTTCAATTAATAATTCTTGATATGAAATTTCTTCTATAGCTTTTGCACTAAGTTCTTCATTTTGTATAAAAGTCTCGTTGCGCTTAATGGTGATTTCATTATCTATTTTAACAAGGTCCAAATTATATTGTAAATCTAATATGCTTTTGTTTGATTGATGTTCTTGCTCTGCCTTTATCAAAACATAGTTATTTATGTTTTCTTTTAACTGAATAAAATGGGTGTTTTCTACTTGTTTTAGTTGGACTAGAAATTCTTTGTATTCTTTAATAAGATTAAGTTCTAGTAATTCATTTTCTTTCATTATTTGCAATTCTGCAAGACGTAATTGAAGTTTAAAATCTAACACTCTTGACCCAATAATAACCTTCATATCTACAAATTCTTTTAGTTTCATTACGCGTTCTTCATTGAGTAGTAAGTCATCTTCTAATCCTTTATAATCTGATTTAATCTTATAAAGAATTTTTGCTTCATCAAGTTTAATTTTTTCAAGGGCTATATTATGATTCACGCGATTCATACTCGTTGCATAGTCTTTTTCTACTTCCAATATTTGAGCGGAAGTAGTCATTTTTGCTTTTTCAATTAATTCTGCCGTTTCTTTTGTGGCCTGATCTGAAAATTTTGTATTCACGCCTGTTTTTTCTAAATTATCATATTGTTTTAACAATTTAGCGACCAAAGAATAATCATTTTTCTTTTCTGCTGAAATGATTTTTAGTTTTATCGCTTTTAATTTTTCTTTGAACTCTTCTTCTTGAATTCTCTCTTGTTCTAGCACATCATTATTTTTAACTTTTTGATCCTTACTAATCTCACGAACATAATCTTCAAAGGACTTTAAGATAGATGCTTTTTGTTCTTCGTATTCTGAAGTGATTACTTGTGCTGAAACATTCAATTCCCTAATGATATCATCATATTCAGCTTGAATTTTTTCATTGATAAATAAGTCATCATCTACATCGGTAAAGTAAGAAGAAGATGTTTCTTGTAATTCAGAAAATTGTGTAATATTTTGATCAACAAAATGATAAAAATCTGATTCTAGTTGATTAATATTTTGGTAAATATTTTCTAATTTGGCTAAATCGTCCTGAACTTTTTTAATTTTATGTTCAAATAATTCATCCATCAGAAGGACTACATCACTTGTGATTTTAAATTGAGTATTGTATAGGTCTTCATTGTTCTTTTGCAAATTGTCGCGATAATTTTCTTCGTAGGAGTTTAAAATGTCAACAGAAGAAATCAAACTTTGATATATTTCTTGAAGAGTATCTAATTGCATTGGAGACTGTTTGCTTTCAAAGAAACGAATTTCTTGACGTGCATTAAAAATTTTGTTTTTTAGGCCAATTAAATCATCTAATTGATCCGTGTTTGAGAAAGAAGTAGTCTTTTCTGAATGATCAATAACATCATTCAAATCTGCCAATTTTTTCTTTGCTTCAGCAAGACGATTCA
>JAFGXW010000035.1 GCA_016936415.1 Bacilli bacterium
CCTATGACGCCAAGAAAGACAACCATACAGAATAGAATAACAAGTGTATCTATTCGCTCCCAGCTTAGGGTATGAAGTCTTGTGCGTGGTTTACCAGGAACAAAACTTCGAGCTTCCATTGCATTTGCTAAGTCGTCACTTCGCTTAAAACTAATGATAAACATGGGGACCAATAAACTAATAATTTGCATGATTTTATCTTTAAATTTTCCCTCTGAAAAATCGACTCCTCTACTTGCTTGAGCTAACATAATCTTATTAGCCTCATCAAGTAACGTTGGTATATATCGCAATGCTATAGCAATAATCATCGCAATTTCTTCTGAATTAATACGGATCAAAGCAAGTGGTTTTAAAATACGTTCTAATCCTAAATTTAAATCTGTAGGTTTTGTCGTCAGTGTCAAAATCGTTGACAAAGTCACAATAATAATCAATCTTACCATAATGAAAAATGCACCAGCTAATCCATCTTTATATATCGATAATGTGCTTGTACTTAAAATAGTTCCAGGACTATACATTGCCAACAAGGTCAGAATGCCAACAATTGTGATAATTAAGTATAAAAACTTAAATCGAATAAATTGTTTTGTAAAGTACCAAAATAATATAATTGCAATCATGATTGCTAGATTTATAATTGATAAATTTAAATCAGTAGAAAAAAGCAAAGGTCCAGTTTTTATAAAAATAATTTGGAACGAGAACGTGAAAAGCAATAAAATCATAATTGGTCTCAATCCTCTTGCAATTCTGACAACAGGAATTCCACCAATCTTTAAGATTAACAATACCGCACCAAGCATAATTAGAATATGAGAAACATCTTTTAATATAAATGCACTTATCATTAAAATTCCCAATGCAATTATTTTACTTCGTGGATCCATCTTATATAAAAAACTGGTTCCAGGCAAATATTGACCGATGATTATATTTTTCATAAAATCACCTCTTTTATCAATTCGTATAGATCTTGTAAAGAAGCTGGAACCTTCGGAAATTTAATATTATATTTGTCCTCTAGTTGATAGGTAATATCTAATATTTCAGGAATATCTAAATTCCAATTCGCAATATTATCTTTAGAGAAAAGTTCTGTAGGTAATCCATCGTACACTAATTTCCCATTATTCATAACAAGTACTCTCGAGGCATACTTATAAACGGTATTCATGTCATGCGTAATTACAATAACCGTTTTATTTAACTTTTTGTGAATATCCATAAAGAGTTCTAATAAAGAATCTCTTCCCTTTGGGTCAAGTCCACTTGTCGGTTCATCTAAAACTAAAATATCTGGTTCCATTGCCAAAATACCAGCTATAGAGACTCTTTTCTTCTCCCCACCCGATAAATTGAAAGGACTTCTAGATAAATACTCTTCTGATAATCCAACATGTTTTATGACTTGTCTTGCTCTTTCGATTGCTACTTCTTCTTTCACACCAAAATTCTTTGGTCCAAAGATAATGTCTTTTAGTACAGTTTCTTCAAACAACTGATATTCAGGAAATTGAAAAACCAATCCAACTCTTTGTCTTAAAGGGTTTAACTTTACCTTTCCCTTCGCTTTTGTATCATGTTCAATCTTTATACCATAAATTGTAACCGAGCCGCTAGTAGGCTTAATTAGAGCGTTCATATGCTGAACAAGAGTTGATTTACCACTACCGGTCTCACCAATCAGGGTAATAAACTCTCCATGTTCATCAATATCTAAGTTAATATCTTTCAGTGCGGAGAATGCTGGTCCATCATATGATGGATAAACATAGTTTACTTGTTCAAACTTAATCGCCATAATATGTCCTTCAATTTCTCATTTGATTGATGATTCTCTTCTAGTAAATGTAGTAATTGTAATGGTAATAACAATTCTAAATTTGAAGAATTTAAAATTGATTTATTGTTTAGGACATCTATCGTATCTCCGCAAGCGATAATTCGTCCTTCTTTCAAAATAACAATTCGATCAGATAAAACTGCTTCTTTCATATCATGAGTAATCGTAATCACAGTAACACCTGTCTCATTGATTTCTTTTATATACTTCATAATAGATGATCTACCTTTAGGGTCTAACATACTAGTAGCTTCATCAAAAATAATAATATCTGTACTCATTGCTAAAATTCCAGCAATTGCAACGCGTTGTTTTTGTCCACCACTTAAAGCTTGAGGTTCTTTCTTTAAGAACTCTAGCATATTCACCTTTGCTGCATATTCAGTTATTTTATTTTCAATCTCAGGTTGAGAGAAACATAAATTTTCCATACCAAAAGCGATATCATCTTCTACAGTAACACCGACAAATTGATTGTCTGGGTTTTGGAAAACAATACCAATCTTTCGTCTTATATCGTGAACAGTTTCTTCAGATAATTTTAAACCATCCACATATATTTCACCTTTATCGGCCTTTAATAAACCAATTATTAGCTTTGATAAAGTTGACTTGCCACTACCATTATGCCCCAAGATACTTATCCATTCACCTCGTTTTATTTCAAGGTTAATGTCTGTTAAGGCATGAAGGTTTTCAGAGTAAGAAAAACTAAGGTCTTTAATTTCAATAATGTTCATGTAATCAACTCCAATTAACGGTCTAATTATAACAAAGTATCTAAAAAAAAGCACGATTAAAGATAAGTTTTCTTTTTTGTTATAAAAACAAAAAGACAAGTCGTTGACTTGTCTTATAAGTTTGTTGTTATTCTACAAATTCGATGATTGCCATAGGAGTTGCGTCTCCTCTTCTTGGTCCTACTTTATATACTCTAGTGTATCCACCATTTCTATCAGCAAAACGAGGTGCAATTTCATCAAATAACTTTTGTAGTGCATTTTGGTCTTCAGTAACATCTAAGAAACGAACTGTTTGAGCAGCTTGTCTTCTTGAAGCTAATGTTCCTTTTTTACCTAAAGTAATCATTTTTTCAACAGTACGTTGAAGCTCTTTCGCTTTTGTCTCAGTAGTAGTAATTCTATCATGAATAATTAATTGAGTTACTAAATCACGAATCAAAGCTTTTCTTTGATCACTTCTACGGTTTAATTTACTATATCCAGCCATTAATTTTACCTCCTATTAATGTCTAGCTAATCCAAGACCAAGTTCGTCAAGTTTTTGCTTAACTTCTTTGAGAGATTTTTTACCAAGATTTCTAACCTTCATCATGTCTTCTTCTGATTTTTGTGTTAGTTCATCAACAGTATTAATCCCTGCACGTTTTAAGCAATTATAACTTCTAACCGATAAATCTAAGTCTTCAATTTGCATTTCTAGAATTTGTGAGTTTTGTTCGCTTTCTCTTTCAATCATAAAGTCTTCTTCCAAAGCTTTTTCGCTTAGTTCAACTACAACTTCAAGATGTTCTATCATCATTTTAGAAGCTACGCCAAGTGCTTCTTGTGGTGTAATTGCACCATTTGTTAAAACTTCGATAGTTAATTTGTCTTTTGAGAAAGATCCTGATGATGCGTTTGTTACATCGTATTTCACTCTTTGAACTGGTGTATAAATACTGTCAATCGGAATGACACCAACCATGTTGTTATATTCCTTGTTTGCATCAGCACTTACATAACCAACTCCTCTTTTAGCAACCATAACCATACGGAATTTTCCTTTGTTAACAGTTGCGATATGTTGGTCTTCATTAATTACTTTTACTTCATTATCACAAATAATGTCTTTTGCAGTAACTACTTTAGGTCCTTCAACATAAATTTCCAAACGTTTTTCAATATTTGGATCGTCATTGTCAATTCTTAAGACAATTTCTTTTAAGTTTAAAACAATAGCAGTCACATCTTCAACAACACCATCAACGCTTGAGAATTCATGTTCTGCACCGTCGATTTCACAGTTAATGATTGCAGCCCCAGGTAAAGATGATAACAAAATTCTACGAAGTGAGTTCCCGATAGTTATCCCAAAACCACGTTCAAGTGGTGATAAGACAAAGATACCAAAAGTATCACTTTCATTAGTTTTTTCAATAGTGGTTCTTGGTTTTTCAAATCTTAAATCTTTCAAATGAATAACCTCCCTTGATTTTGGTCCAATTACCCACGTGGACGTTTTGGCGGACGACATCCATTATGTGGAACTGGTGTTACATCTCTAATCGCTGTAATTTCTAATCCAGCAGTTTGTAAAGATCTTATTGCAGCTTCACGTCCTGGACCAGGTCCTTTTACTGAAACTTCAACTTTTTGAACACCGTTTTCCATTGCTGCTTTCGCACAAGCTTCACTAGCCATTTGTGCTGCGAATGGTGTTGATTTACGGCTCCCTTTAAATCCTAGAGCTCCCGCACTTGTCCATGCAATTGCGTTCCCAGCTGGATCTGTAATTGTAATAATAGTGTTATTAAACGTTGAATGAATATGAGCTACTCCTGAAGGAATATTTTTTCTCACGCGACGTTTAGTTCTTTGTTTACGTGCCATTTCTATATCCTCCTATTTCTTCTTGTTAGCTACAGTTTTACGAGGTCCTTTACGTGTTCGTGCATTATTTCTCGTATTTTGTCCACGTACAGGTAATCCTCTACGGTGACGCATTCCTCTATAACTACCAATTTCTTGTAATCTTTTGATATTTAGGGATACTTCTCTTCTTAAATCCCCTTCAGTTTTGATATTAGCAACTTCAGCTCTAATGCGAACTATTTCATCTTCTGTAAGATCTTTTACTCTAGTTTCTTCAGATACTTCAGCAGCTGCTAAGATTTCTTGTGCAGTTGTTTTCCCGATTCCATAAACGTAAGTTAAAGAAATAACTACGCGTTTATCTCTAGGAATATCTACACCTGATATACGTGCCATAAATGCACCTCCTATTAACCTTGTCTTTGTTTATGTTTTGGATTTTCGCAAATAA
>JAFGXW010000036.1 GCA_016936415.1 Bacilli bacterium
TCCACTCAAAATAGCGTAATAGTCTTGGGATAAAGGTATTATATTGCTCGTTTATCACTAAAATAGTCATCAATAATCCAAATGAAAAAATAGTTATCATCATGATTTCAGTGATTGAAATTTGATTAATCGTGGATTTTGATGCGCCAACACTACGATAAATTAAATAATCTTTTTTCTTACTTATCATTACATTTCTCATTACAAAATATCCAATAAAATAAACAACGACCATCGTAAAAATCAATGTCATAAACAGTTGGATATTTCTTATAATCATAAGCAATCCTTCTTCAACTGTCACGACTCCGTTTGGATAAAAAACGTTGTATCCCAAATCTTCAACTGCTGCTTTCACTTGGTTTGCTTCAAACATATCGTATACGACAAGACTAGGTTGGTAAATATCTTCATCTAATATGAGTTCATACGTAACCTGATTCATGTAAATGGCTTGCCCATATGCCCCTTCAACATAAGGAACACTAATAAAATCAATGGCAATAAAATCACTCTCATTTTCAAATCTAGATATTGATTTCAATGAAAAATCATGATCATTAATGAAATCAGATACTACACAAAATTCGATGTCAAAATCCAGACACATGTCATAAAACATTGCATCATATCCTTGTAAAACAAAATCGTTTAAAGAATTATCAATTCGGACTTCTTGATAAACTATGTAGCTAAATAAAGAATCCACATTGATATATATCTGATTATGTTTAAATAGTGCATCATACTTAAATGTTTCAATGGCGTTTGTAGTGAAAAATAGATTTTTCGTTTCATCATGAATGCTTTGATTATCAGGAATGGTTCCGACAATGTCAAACGTATAATCTAACGTGGTTTCTCCAGGTAATTTTTTGATATGAATGGCGTTACTCAATGAAATTTGATCTCCAATTTGATAATAATCATTTTCAACAATGATAACTTCTGTATCTTTTACGGGTAATCTCCCACTGGATAAATCAAATAAATTTAGTGATTGGACTGACATGACTTTGTAGTCAATAAATTCATCAAAATCAAACACTTCGTTGTGATATTTACTGGTTAATATTGTGTCTAATACAACATCATAATTAATCACATCTCTAACATACTCAACATCATTTAACTCGTTAATTTCATCATTAGTAAATGCTGTTTTATCATACTTTGTAATCACGATTCTACTTGGGTTAGAATTACTAAAGTATGGTGTTTCAAATACTTCTGAGGTGTTTTTTTGTTTTAGATTACTACCGTAAGAAAACACAAAAGTTGAAATGATAAAAATCGTAACCAATATAGAAAAAAATGTCTTCTTAGGAACGGAAATTATGTTGTTGAAAGCAATTTTAATAATATCAAAGAATTTGACATTGGTTGTTCTTTTAGCTATTTTCGTAGAATCAGCTTGTTCAAATTTGCTGATTTTTTTATCTTCTAAAATTTCTCCATCAAATAGTCTAATCTTTCTATTCACATATGGTTCAATCGCAGGGTAATTGTGGGTAACCACAATTACTAATTTATCTTTTGAGATTTGATAAAGTAACTCAAAAATCATTTTAGTACTTTCAGT
The DNA here is from genome assembly GCA_016936415.1 of Bacilli bacterium. Taxonomy (GTDB): domain Bacteria; phylum Bacillota_I; class Bacilli_A; order Izemoplasmatales; family Izemoplasmataceae; genus JAFGXW01. The sequence continues at coordinate 1,583 of JAFGXW010000036.1, forward strand.
ATCTAAATTTCCAGTTGGCTCGTCACAAACTAAAATCTTACAATCTTTTGCAAGTGCTCTTGCGATAACACTTCGTTGCTTTTCTCCGCCTGATAATCGGCTTGCCTTATGGTGAATTCTAGATGACAATCCAACTTTATCAATCAACTCAAGTGCTCTTCTTCGTCTATTTTTTTTATCGTATCCCTGCACAGTTAAGGCCATCTCTACGTTTTGTAAAACAGTATAGCTATCTATGATATTATAATTTTGAAACACGAATCCAATGTATTGTCTCCTATATTCTTCTAGTTCTTTTACAGTATAGTGAGATATATCTTCATTGTTAATGTACATTTTACCAAGTTCATAAGTATCAAGACCACTAAGCACATTCAAAAGAGTCGATTTTCCACTTCCACTTTCACCAGTAATCGCGACAAATTCACCAAGGTGGAACTCTAAATCAACTTTTCTTAGACCAAGTGCAACAGTATCTTTACTATAGTAATATTTCGAAACATTTTCTAATCTTAACATTTGGTCCTCCTACACTTATGATATTATCATCATATCATAAGTTTCTCAGAAAAAAAATCTTCTTCTCCTACAAATTTAATACAAAATCAATCTTCAATGAAAAACTGGTAAATTACAACACTTTATAGTGATTTCTGTCTTCAATAATGTTATAATTATGATATATCTAAATTCATTTTGAGGTGATAACATGAATGTCTTTTTAAACGATTCAAGCAATGGTAAAAAAATGATTGATAAAGTCTTTAAAGCTGCAGTTGCAGCAAAAGAAGCAAAGGCATTATACGGTGATACGGTTGTAGATGCCACACTTGGTACATTATTTGATGAAGAGGGGAACTTTGTGGCGTTGGAAAGCGTTTGGACACCATATGAGCAAATCTCAAAAGTAGCAAAAGCAAAGTATGCATCAAGTATCCAAGGAAATCCTGGATTTCGAGATGCAGTATACAACTGGTTGTTCGGAGAATTGAATGAATCAATTGATTGTGAAATTATTGCGACTCCTGGTGGAGCGGGAGCTATCAGTAGTACGCTTAAAAACATTTTAAATCCTGGTGATACTGTTTTAAAACCTAGTCAAGGTTGGGGACCATATAAAACAATGGCACATGAATTTGGCATTACATTATCAGATTACAATATGTTTAAAGATGGACATTTTGATATAGATGACTTCGAAAAATCAATGACATCTGTTATGGAGAAACAAGGCAAAGTATTGGTGATCATCAACGATCCATGTCACAATCCTACAGGTTATACACTTCTTCCTGAGGAATGGGACAAAATCATTCATTTTGTCAATGATTTGAGTAA
>JAFGXW010000037.1 GCA_016936415.1 Bacilli bacterium
AGAAAACTAAATACTTTTTCCAAATTTTTCAAACGATCTCACGATGTGGTTATCTCTGCCCTTGACTATAAAAACATTGAACGTGAAATCAAGGATATTCATCAAATTTTTGAACAGTCCACATCTGATGCAATCTATCAAGATACTCCTTCCATTGCATTAATTGAATCCGTAGTAAAGCAAATGAAGTTTTTTATTAATCCCAAATTTGTCAGAATTGCAAGAGAAGCGAAAACAAATAATCCAATTGGTTTTTGTTTTGTACTACCTGACTTTAATCAAGTGTTTAAGAAAACAAAAGGAAGACTTCGTATGTTACAAATATTAAGAGAAAAGAAAAAAATAGTTAAAGCCCGAGGCATGCTACAATATGTAGTTCCACAATACCAAGGAACTGGATTAATCACTTGTATATTCGAGTCTTTGTTCTTGGAATTCGAACAAGCAGGTATTACACATTTTGAAGCAGGTACTATGATGGAAGACAATCCAAAACCAATTAATATATTCAAGAAATTCGGAGGAGAAATCATCAAAGTTTATCGTATATACGGTAAACACCTCTAAATAAGTAATAAAAATTCCAATGAAAAAAGTCTGATTTCTCAGACTTTTTTTTATTGTATTAGATTTCAAACAGTTTCATTGAAAAAGCATATGTTGCTTTTCTAAAACAAATTAAGACCGCCAAAGCCCCAAAATACGATGCTGATCAAACCTAAAAATCCAAATAATTTAGCATCACTTTTTGGTTTGTAAATAAAGAATAAGACAATTCCGATAATCGGAATAAATAAGCTAATAACTGCCAATACGATTCGTTTTGTATCTTTTTTCATTTGATTACCTCTTTCTATTTAGTTTTTTTGAATCAGTCTACTTATCATTATCATACTTCCTAAAAAAGTATTACAAATAACAAATTTACAAGATTGATTTTTCTTTTTTCATCTTGCTTGGAATTTGATATTGTTGTTGCTCTGCTTGTGTAGAAGTTCTTGGAACAAGAATTGTTGCAGTTACATTCGCTTCTCGAATTTCATATCGATATACGGGATTACCAAGATCATCAACATCTTCGTATATGGTTGCTCTACCCATTTCTCCGTCAACGATATAATCAAGTCTAAACTTGCCTTCGTCGTCTTCTGTGTTTTTCTTCAAATTATATTTTGATGTTAAATCTTCAATGGTCACTTTATATGAACCATCTTCAATGGTAATTTTAATGTTCTTTTCTGTTTCAATATTATTGATAAATGATTCAACATTATACTTTTTAGTAGTTTCCAAATCACTTTCATCTATGATATATTCCACTTCAACATAATTTGCTCCATTAATTGCTCTTAGTTGTAGTTTTGATTCAGTTTCTTCCAAAATTTGTTTTCCTGTTACCAAATACATTTCATCTTCTATATAAAGGATACCTTCAATATCTTCTTCCATAATTGTGATGTAAAATTGAAAATTATTTCCATCACTTGTAAACGAAATTTTATTTTGATATTCTTCATCAACTAGATTCTCTACAACAATATTGTTTTCAAAAGGATTCTCTTCTAAAAATATTTTCAACATTTCAAAATATGAATTCACCTCATCAATATTGGCTTCAATTGACGTTTTTTTGATGGGTTGAACCAACTGAATATAACCACCGTTTGAGACAGAAAAACTGCTTGCCATTAACGATGCAGACATATACGATAATTCTACTAAAGTTTCAGTGGTAGCTTCATTTAAAACAATTGTATTGTTATTTACAATAGGGACTGTGTTGTTTGTTTTACCAAAATCAATTAAAAACCCAATTGCTATCGCCACTACAAAAACTCCAAAAACCAAAGCGTATTTCGGTTTAAAGACAAATGTTTTTTGTCTTAAATCAATAGATTCTATTACAGCTCCGATATTTCTATTTTTGCTATTTTGCAATTGCATTGCGTCAATTTGTCTATTCATTTTTTCCATTATTGTTCACCTCGACTCTTATTTTTTCTAAACTTGAGTTAATTGATTTATATACGGTTTGGACTGGAATTTTAGTTACTTCAGCTATTTCTTTGGGACTTAAATCACTAAAATAATGAAGATATATAATTTTCTTTGACTTTGCCTTCAAAACCTTTTCAATTGCCTTTATAATAGTATTGATTTGAGTGTCTCTTATCATTTTTTCTTCGATATTCTCATCCGATGCAAGCATATCTTCTTGATCAGTATAATATTCGTTGGTCTTTCTTCGATTCCATGACTTTATATAATTAAGAGTATAATTATGTGAAATCCGATATAACCAAGTTCTGAACCCCGCTTTATTCGAATCAAACGAACCCAGTTTATGATAAACTCTAATAAAAATTTCTTGGACAATATCATCCGTAGTAAATTCATTTCCGATAATGTTATATACATACCTGTATATTTCATCGTGGTATTGATCCATCAGTTTTGAGTATGCACTGGTATTCCCTTGAAGGATATCTAATATCAATTGATTTTCTGAGGTCATGTTCATCACCCTTTCAATTAATATTGTATCATTTCCGTTATATATTGGAATTATTAAAATGAAATTCTTTAATGAAAATGTCTACAAGATCAGAATCAAATTGAGTATTCTTATTTTCTAGAAGTTCTTTAATTGCTTCTGCATGTGATAATGTACATTTTTTATACGCTCGGTAACTCGTCATAGCATCATAAGAATCACATATTGATACGATTTTAACATGCGTTGGAATCTCATATCCCAATAACCCTTTTGGATATCCACTTCCATCAATTTTCTCGTGATGCATCAAAATGATTTCCTTTGCTTTATCAAGACCAGTGATATCTTTTAAGTACTCATATCCCAATATCGTATGATTTTCCATTTCAGCTCTTTGGATAGGGGTTAGTGGCAGATTCCCATCTAAAATTTCTTTATCTAGAAAAATCTTTCCAATGTCATGTAAGTAACTTCCAATTAAAATCTGTGTTATATCTTCAGAAGGTAAATTTATCGCAATTGCCATTTTGACTGCCATTTCACTAACTCTTAAACTGTGATCATTGACGTGATCTAATTTTCGATTATTAAGATCAATATAATCTCTTAAGTCATTTCTAGCTGCAATTACATTATTTATGTTATACATACGATCACAACCTTTCATTAATATATACACCTAAATGAACATAAATTATCAATTTTTTAGAAATAAATTTATTTTCCATAAAAAAAAGTCTGATTTCTCAGACTTTTTAATTACTTCACAACACTTTCACATCTATGGCATAAGCCATCATGTGTATGTTCTACAACTTGCCAGCAACGATCACAAGTCTCTCCTTCAGCTTTTAATACATCGATAGAAAGAGTAGGGAATACAAATTCTCCTGTTCCTTCTCTGATTTCAAATTGCGATACGATGAAAATTTGACCCAAATTAGCATGAAGGCTATTTAATAATGCTTTGGTTTCATTATTTGGATAAAGGATAAGTTTTGCATTAAAGCTTTTCCCTATGACCTTATTATTACGTGCTTCTTCTAATGCTTTTAAAACATGGTCGCGAACAAGTAATAATTTTTCATATTTTTCAATAATGTCTTCATGTCCAAGCTCAATGTATTCTGGCATATTTTCTAAATACATATTTTCAAAATCTTTGAACGGTAATAAAGCATATGCTTCATGCGTTGTATGAGGTATAAATGGCGTTAATAACTGAAGCAAGCTCAATGTCGCATCATAAATCACTGTTTGCATACTACGTCTTGCATGGTCATCTGCTTTTTCAATGTATAAAACATCTTTGGCAAAGTCTAAATAAAACGCACTTAATTCTCTTGTGACAAAGTTTGTTACCTCACGGTAAACACTATCAAATGAGAAGTTTTCATAGTTATCAATTGTTGTCTTAATTAAATGATTTAATTTTAACATCACGAATTGATCTACTTCGTTTAATTGTTCAAATGAAATACGATCTTTTTTCGGATTAAAATCATCGATAACACCCATCATAAAGCGTAACGTATTACGAATTTTACGGTATGATTCACTAACTTGTTTCATCATATCATTTCCAATACGAACATCACTTTGATAATCAACACTAGCCACCCATAAACGTAAGATATCAGCACCCATTTGATCCATAATTTTTAGAGGATCCACTACATTTCCAAGTGATTTCGACATTTTACGCCCAGCTTCATCTAGTACAAATCCGTGTGTTAAACAAGTTTTATACGGACTTTTTCCTGTCGCAGCAACTCCAGTTGACATACTACTATTAAACCATCCACGATATTGATCTGATCCTTCTAAATATAAATCACTTGGGTATGGAAGTCCAAAGTCTTTCATCCCACCATGATGTGACGTTCCTGAATCAAACCAAACGTCTAAAATATCAGTTTCTTTTCTAAAGTTTCCGTTAGGACTAGCAGGGTTAGTATAACCTTCTGGCAATAATTCTTTTGCTGATTTGGTAAACCATGCATTACTTCCTTCTTCGGCAAACACATCAGCGACATGATTGATTACATCTTTATCTAAAATTTCAGAATCATCTTCATTATAAAACACTGGAATTGGAACACCCCAAGATCTTTGACGACTAATGCACCAAGCTTGACGGTCTTTCACCATATTGCTCATGCGAAGTTCTCCCCATTTTGGGACCCAGTTTACATTGGCAATTTCATCCATCATTTTTCCTTTTAAAGCATCAATTGAAGCAAACCATTGTGGTGTTGCACGGTAGATAATTGGTTGTTTGGTTCTCCAATCAAAAGCATAACTATGTGTTATCCAAACAAGTTTTAATAAATAACCCATATCATCTAAATCTTTCACAACACTTTTACTACACTCATCAACAAATTGTCCTTCATATTGAAGCGCTTCTGCGGTCATATAACCTTTTCCATCAACCGGACATAACGTTTCTAGACCATATTTTTGGCCAATCATAAAGTCATCTTCTCCGTGTCCTGGAGCGGTATGAACAAGCCCTGTTCCTCCTTCTACGGTGACGTGATGTCCAAGTACCACTGGACTAATACGTTCATATAGAGGATGTTTATAACTCATTCCTTCTAGTTCATATCCTTTGACATCTTTGATTACTACCACTGTTTCCCATTCTAGTTCACGCGTTAGTTCGTTAATCAAATCAGTCGCAACCAGGTAGATGTCTTTATCGTTTACTTTCACAAACGAGTAAAGAATTTGATCACCCACAGCAATCGCCAAGTTCGCAGGGATTGTCCAAGGAGTCGTTGTCCAAATCAAAAATTTAAAATCAGTTGGAAATACATCTTTTTTATCTACAGCGTCCATTGCCACATAAATAGAAGGTGATTTTTTTTCATGATATTCCACTTCCGCTTCCGCAAGTGCAGTTTCGCTAGAAGGACTCCAAAAAACTGGTTTTAATCCTTTGAAAATCAATCCTTTTTCCACCATTTCTGCGAATACACGGATTTGAGAAGCTTCATATGCTGCATCTAGTGTTACATATGGGTTATCCCATTCTCCTAAAATTCCCAGGCGTTTGAATTGTTCACGTTGTGTATTGACTTGTTCAAATGCATATTCTCTACACATGTCTCTAAACTCGACTTTATCGATTAAATTACGGTTAATTTTTTTTGTTTTCACAAGAGCAGTTTCGATAGGCAAGCCATGTGTGTCCCAACCAGGTACATATCTTGTATAATACCCTTTCATACTCTTGTAGCGCAATACAAAGTCTTTTAATACTTTGTTTAATGCGTGACCAATATGAATGTTTCCATTTGCATAAGGTGGCCCATCGTGTAGCACATATTCCGTATTGCCTTTGTTTTTCAATAAACGCTTGTTATAAAGATCAAGATCAGCCCATTCTTGTTGCATAATTGGCTCATTTTTACCTAAATTACCACGCATTTGAAAATCCGTTTTTGGCATCAATAGTGTATCTTTGTAGTCTTTACTCATAATATCTCTCCTTTATAAAAAAAAATCGTCCTTAAAATAAGGACGAATATAATATCCGCGGTACCACCTTTGTTCTAGTTTCCTAGCACTCTATTCTTTAACGCAGAAATACGTAAGTTCCTACTCTTTTTCAGAACTTATTCTCCTCGGTGATAAATGAAACCATAATCCAAGTTTTCAGCAATCCTTGGTCTCTGTCATAAAAGTATCATTGTTGTCCGATTCATTGAATATGTATATTTTAACAAATAATCTTTAAATTACAACACCTTTTAAAGATATTTACCATATTTCAGTATTATTTTTCCTTTTTTTGATTTCTTGCTTGTATCAAATATTTGAAATCTCCCATATTTTCGGATGGAAATCACATCATTTTCTGTCACAAGTTTGATATTTTTATTCACAACAAGATGATTGATCTTCACCAAATCATTTTGAATCAATACACTAGATTCTTCACGACTTAAATTGGTTATTTTACTAATCACTGCGTCTAATCTAAGCGATGAAACGCTACATGATTTCTCATCAAAACGTGCTACTCTGTCGAGTTTAACATCTCGAATGATTTCTAGTGTTAGAGGCACGTGATTGATGTGTGTAAATTCTTGTATAATAAATGCTTCCAAATCACTAATAACGAAGAAAATACCATCTTCTGCGATAATATCACCAATGGAATCGATAGATATCGAAAGACTCATCAATGTTCCTAAAATATTTTGATGGGTTAAATCCACAAATTTATCGTTCTTCGATATTTGAAAACAAGTAATTTGAAAATCGTCTTGATCAAACATGGCAAGTCTTTTTTTCTCAGCACCAGTGTAGCCACCAAATAATTGATATGGGATGCGATTCTTCAACATATTGTTCACAACTGCTTGTTCACTAAGTGTAAGAAACTTTGTAAGTACTTTGTTTGTAGTTGGTGGTTGATCCAAATAACCACTCACTCGTTCTTTGATGCCTATTGCACTCATAATGTGTTAATTAAAAAAGCGAGTGCTTGTAGTCCAAATGAGTAAAGTAAGAAACCAAGGATTGGTGTAAAGTCTAAAACACCAATAATTAGATATCCACGAAAGAGTCGCATATAAGGTTCTGCGATTTGATCGATGATTTGTCCAAACTTAGAACGTTTCAATTCTGGAATCCAACTCATTAACACACTAGCTATTAAAAAATAATAATAAACTTGTAAAATTCTGTATAATATTAAAAGTGCAAAAACCATAAAACATTACTCCTTATACTCTTTTACAAACTTTCTTAAAGATCCGTCTTTATAATCTTCTTTTGTCGCAAAGAGAAAAATTTTATTTTGTATCATTTCAATTTCTCCATCAAGTGCATAGGTTACACCACTTAAAAAAGTAATGACTTTGTTTGACTCAATTGGTTCATATTCTTCGAAATTCGTAATCAAAGGGACACCCCTTAACAATAAATCAGCTAGTTTAAAGACGTCAACTTTCTTTTCCATATAGACAAATTCCACTCTATCTATAGCTTTTTTTCTTTTCTTAGCCATTACGACACCTCTTTCTTAAATAATACACTACCTAGTCTTAAAAATGTTGCATGATGCTTTATGGCAACTAAATAATCATTGCTCATTCCAAT
>JAFGXW010000038.1 GCA_016936415.1 Bacilli bacterium
AAATTATCTTCCTCTTCGACTTGTTCATCGACAAACCATTGTAAGAAGCTAATTGATGCATAATCGCTAATTTCATGAGCGATTTTCATTAAATTATTAATACGAGCAGTCACTGTTAATTCATGTGCAAGAGATTTTTCAAAAACATCTAGTAGTGAGTCGAAATTGTTTTGTGGGTCTTGAAAACCTTTGATTGCAACACGTGCACCACGTTCTTGCATATAGTTTATGAATTTTCTTGCATGAGCCAATTCTTCTTGATATTGAATTAACATCCAATTCTCAAAACCATCTAATCCGAGTGTTGATACATAAGATGCCATTGCTAAATAAATATGCGCAGATTCTATCTCATAGTTAATTTGTTCATTAATTGCGTCTACTAATTTTTGATTCAATATAATCATCTCCTTTTCAATATATTATTATAACATTTTTATTCATATTTTTCAAATACATTCACATCGATTTACTACAAAAGTTCTTTTGCTTTCTCTAGAGTTTTAAAGTTCATTTTTGCGTATTTATCTAAAAATGATTCGCCCTTCTCTTTGATGATTAATGCAGTAAGGGCATCTACTTTATTGCTAGCACCTTTTATGAGTGGGTACCCACTCTCTTTCACCATTTGTTCAAAGTGCTTTAAGAACGCATATCTTGCGATAATACTAGCCATTGCCACACAAGCATAAGCACTTTCAGCCTTGGTTTCAAATATGATGTCTTTAAAGACTTTTTTTTCAGTTTTTAAATAGCTGAAATACAAATCTTTTTCTGCAAACTGATCCATGATAACCAATGGAGTATGTTGGCACTTTTCAATGAGGTGAAGAATTGCTTGATTATGCAAGTAAGCTTTAATCTTATTCATGTTGTAGCCTTTTTTGGTTAAAGCATTAAATTTGTTATTTGGTAAGGTTAATAGACTAAATAGTACTTTGTCTTTTAATTGTTCTCCGATTCTCAATATCTTTTCATCCGTTAACTTTTTAGAATCATCAATACCTAGACTTTTGATAAAATCAAGATGTCTCGTTTCAAAATAGACAGCACATACTGTAATAGGTCCAAAGAAATCTCCAGTTCCGACTTCATCAGAGCCAATGGCTTGGACATAATAGTCATTTGATTTAATACTCTTTACTTTCTTAGTAGAAGTAGTTTCTTCTTTGGATATGTTAAATATTGTTGTCCACATGTTATATTCTTCTTGAGCATCTAATCCTTGAAACATCACTTTGTTTGACTTGTAAACAGAGACAGATACAAATTCAGTCTTCGCGAAGAAAAGGACGGTTTCATTGTTTGAAACAGCCTGATAATCTTGATAGAATTTGATTACTCTTTGGATTTGATTTTTGTCTAGATTAAGTACAGCGTTCAAAAAAACCACCTCGCACTATTATTTTAACATAATATTTGATAAAATAGAATGCGAGGAGTGATAATATGCAATTTGACACAACGATACTAGAATTTGATAAAGTAAAAGTCTTGATCAAAAACAAGGCAGAAACCGTTCTTGGTAAAGCCTTGGTTCAAGAAATGACTCCTTCAAATAATCGTCTTCAAATTAAACTTAAACTAAATGAGACTGCGCATGCTCTGCGTATCTTAATGCATTATAAAACACCACCTTTTGGTGGTATTCGTGATTTATCAGAAACACTTAAAAAAGCGCAAATCTATTCTGTGCTTCGTGCAAATGAGTTTTTGGATATCATTGGCTTGATTGATGCGACAGGAAACAATGTCCGTTTTTACAAACAAGTCAAAGAACTAGAAATTAATGAAACGTATTTAGATGAATACTTCAATCAATTAGAGGCAGTTCCTTCTTTGAAAAAATCGATTCAAATGGTAATCACCGAAGATGGGTATGTCAGTGATTCAGCTTCCAATGATTTGAGACGTATTCGCAATCAAATTAATATCAAGCAAAATCGCGTCAAGGAAAAGTTGAATCAAATCGTGCAAAGAGAAAGTAGTTCTTTGGTTGATACGATTGTCACCTTCCGTAACAATCGTTTTGTGGTGCCTGTCAAACTCAGTGAAAAAAACAATTTTAAGGGAACCATCATCGATTATTCAAGTAGTGGTGAAACTGTATTTATGGAACCGCTAGTAATCAATGAAATCAATAATGAAATTAGTGCACTACTGATTGAAGAAGAACGTGAGGTAGAACGTATTTTACGAGAACTTACGATTTTGGTAGCAAATCATTATTACCCACTATCCAATAACTTAAAACTATTGTGTCAAATCGATGCGATTTTCGCAAAAGCGAAATTCGCTCTAGACTTTGAATGTACAATGCCAGAGATTACCGAAAACGAGGTAGACCTCATCAAAGCAAGACATCCACTCATCCCTCAAGAAGCAGTCGTCGCAAATACCATTCGTTTTAATGAAGGGGAACGCCTCATCATCGTGACAGGCCCAAATACTGGGGGAAAAACAGTGGCCCTCAAAACAATGGGCTTATTATCGATTATGGTGCAAAGTGGAATGCTTATTCCTGTCAAAGACGAATCAAAAACAATCATTTTTGAAAATATCTTTGCCGATATTGGCGATGAACAAAGCATTGAACAATCGCTTTCGACTTTTTCATCACATATGACAAGAATCATTCACATTATTGATCATATGAGCCATGGTAGTCTAGTATTGTTAGATGAATTAGGTAGTGGAACAGATCCGAAAGAAGGAGCAAGTCTTGCCATAAGTATTTTAGAATATTTGCGTGTTAGAGGTATTTATGTGATCGCAACAACCCATTATCCTGAACTCAAAGCATACGCATATAATAAAGAAGAAATTGTCAACGCAAGTGTTGAATTCAATGTCGAGACCTTAAGTCCGACATATAGACTGATGCTTGGGACACCAGGGAAATCAAATGCATTATTGATCAGTGAACGCCTCGGACTCAATGAATCGATTATTCGTTATGCAAAAGATGTTGTCTTAACGTCTCAATCTGAGGTGACTGACCTCATTAACAAGTTAGAAAAGCAAGGAAACACTTTAGATCAAAAAATCCAAGAATATGAAGCTCTAATTCATGATGGAAATCGAGTAGTCAATGATAATGAGAAGTTAAGAAAAGAACTAATACAGCAAAAAGCAGACTTGAATCGTAAAATTTCAATTGAACAAAGTCAAGTCATAAAAGAAACGAAAGATTCTGCGCTAAACCTCATCAAACAGTTAGAAGAGCTACTTTCTAAGAATGATCTCAAAGAACATGAAATCGCAGAAATGAAATTTAAAGTCAAAAACTTTAACTTCGATGTTGAAAAAACTTCATCAACAACCAGCCATGTATATCAAGTTGGAGACCGCGTGAATATCTTGAAGTTTAACCGCATTGGTGATTTGGTAAAAAAACAAAAGAATAATCAATGGATGGTGAAAATGGGATCAATGAATTCACAGTTTAGTGAAGATGAATTTGATTTCGTCGAAGAAAAGCAATTAGAGGAAAAATCAAAAAGCCGCATAAAATCAAAAGTAGTGAAACGCACATCTGGTGAATTAGACTTACGTGGTATGAGATATGAAGAAGCTAGAATTGCACTAGATAAATATATTGATGACTGTTTGGTATCAAACATGCCATTTGCGACCATCATTCATGGATTTGGCACACTGACACTTAGAAAGCTTGTCAAAACGTATTTAGATTCGAACAAAGCCATTGCTAGACATCGTGACGGAGAAGGCAATGAAGGTGGCAATGGAGTAACAATTGTATATTTTAAATAATTAGTATGCAAAATGATTGATTATATGATATTCTTTCAGTATAATAAAAACGATAAATAATAAGGAGGATTCAAATATGCCTGTAGAATATGCAAACAAAAGTAATTTTAAAGAAAAAATCGCAACTGGTACAATAATTTTAGATTTTTATGCTGATTGGTGTGCACCTTGCCGTATGATTGGGCCAGTGCTTGAACAAATCGCAGAAGAAGTAAAAGACATTAGAGTTGTGAAAGTAAATGTTGATGAAAATATCGAATTAGCAAATGAATTTGGTGTGAGAGGGATTCCTGCTTTATATGTATTAAAAGAAGGAAAAACTGTAGCTCAAAAAGCTGGATTCATGCCAAAAGATGCTTTGATTGAGTGGGCAAAAAACGCATAAAAAATAGCCAAGGTTAAACTTGGTTTTTTTTTGCCTTTACGGTATAATGGACATGGTGATAATATGGATGGAATTCTCTTAATTAATAAACCAAAAGATTTTACATCTCATGATGTAATTAACGTACTTCGTGGTATTTTAAAGACGCGTAAACTAGGTCATACAGGAACACTTGACCCAGATGCTACAGGCGTTTTGGTCGTCGGTGTCAATAAAGGTACTAAAATAATGAAGTATTTAAACAACGATGAAAAGATTTATCAAGCGACCGTTTGCATTGGAATAGCGACCGATACC
>JAFGXW010000147.1 GCA_016936415.1 Bacilli bacterium
TGCAATTTTACTTGATAAAAAAGTGACGTTTTCACTATGCTTTGCAGTGTATGGATCATTGATCTCATTTGCAGTTGCAAGAAGGCTAATGATTTCAAGGTTTTTATCAAGCAACATATTCAAATTTTCATTATATTGAACACCAATATCATTCAACACATCGATTATAGTGTTTAACTCAGAAGATTTACCTTTTTGAATTTCCTTGTAGTGTTTACTTTTATATTCAAGAACCTCTAATTGATTCAGTAGTAACTTAAACTGATTTTGAAACGATCTTAACGATAATACTACTACCACAATTAGTGCAAAAATACTTGAAGCAACAATGGTAATCGTGTGCCCTTTTATTGTGTTATCAATATAATCGATAAAAGAAAAATTATAGTGTGCATAAATATAAATATTATCATCAATTGAATCAAGTTCTATTTGCACCAATTCACCGTGTACTTCTTCATTGGTATATGTGCTTAGATTTGAAATAAATAGATGAGAATTCACTAAATTTTCTCCTGAAAGAATTACTAAATCAGAAACCATTTCACTATCAATTTCAGTTCCAATCACAAACACTCCTTGTTGATTTGATCCATCATCATTTGAAAATGGTAATCCCGTCACAAGATAAAAATGCCCATTTAATATGATAAACGATGATTCTTCGACATCATCTAAAATGATTCTTTGCACTATATTACTTTGATTAATTTGATCTTCTTGAACTCCAATCATATGAATGGAGGACATGTCTTCACTCGATAAAAACACAAAATCAACGTTAAACTCACCTTCATACAAATAATTTGTTAAATTATCTTGAATCCATAGCTCGTCATTGGTGTTAACATTATCGATTGCATCAGTCCATACTGCATGGGCACGAGCCAAAATAGCCATATTGTAAACTTGATTTTCAAAATAAGTGTTCACGACTTGTTTTTGATTATCTACAGCGCTAATATGATATTTTTCAATCCCATTATTCATTATTTGAAGAATACCCACACTCACTATTAATAGAGTGATTATGAATGTACTCACGATGATAAAAAAATAACGGCGCAACATAAAATCAGCTCCAATCATATTGATATTTGTGAGTCAAGTTAAGTTAATTCTATCATATTTTTATGCTTTTCCATATTTATTAATTCATTTATCCAAATAAAGATCAAATATTCAAATTGGTTCTAGCGTGTTACCTGGATCCTTAGTATTAATCCCCTTGAATAGATTGTTTCTTTCAATACACAAACAAAAAGGCGATACAGTCAATGCTGTATCGCCTTATCAATCTATTCTAATTTAAAATACCTTTTAACATCTTCTGCATCAATTTAATTGCTTTTACAGGTGTTAATCTATAGAGTTTGTCCATCATTTTAGCATCTTTACCAACAAAGATTCTAAGTTTACCTTTTTCTATACCATTGATGATAATAGCGGCAGCGACATCGGCTTTTGTAGTTTTGATTTTCATTTCTGAAGAATCTTTCGGCATTTCTAATCCGCTGTTTTGACTAATATTAGTCTCAATTGCTCCTGGGAATACGACTGATACATTAACATTCGTATCATACAATTCTGCATATAGTGCTTCTGTGAAGAGTTTAACTGCGGCTTTTGATGCACCATATATGGCTTGTCCTGGCACAGGTAGGAATCCTCCCATACTTGATACATTCACAATGAACCCTTCATCACTTTTCAAAATATATGGCAAACAGTTTCTTGTTAAATTAAATACTCCAAATGTATTAATTTCGATGACTTTCATCGCTGTTTTTTCTTCTAACTCAGCAAACCTAACCATTGGTTGAATAATACCAGCATTATTGATTAACCCATCAATTTTACCGTGCAGTTTGATAACTGCTTCAGGTAAAGAAAGTAATTGATCTGGTTTTGAGACATCGACAACATGGATAGAAAGTTTCTTGTTATCAACATTAGCTAATTTAAATGTTTCTAGTAAAGCAGCCTCATTGATATCAACAGCTGCGACAATTACTCCTTTATCTAGTAGTTGAAAAGTTAATTCTCTTCCCATGCCGCTTCCAGCACCAGTCAGAATAAAAACTTTGTTCTTTAAATCTTTCATAGTACCTCCTCTTTCCATTGTATCTTATAATATATTATATCATTTCTAACATAACGATACAATTCAAAGGCATTCCATGACACACTTCCTTCATCGTCTAGATGATTACTTTTACTATGATTTTCACTCTTCAATCTTCGAAAAGATATCATTGTATTGATTGGTTAGTTGATCTCTTTCTTGATGTAATTCTTGTAGTTTTTTTAAATCATAACCGTGTTCTTCCATTTTCAAATCAATTTGATTGATTTGTTCTTCAATCAACTCCAGTTGTTTGAAGAAATCAATTTCTTCTGATGGAGTCATTGTTTTTGGTTTACGCTCTTTTGTCTTTAAAGAGGGTTGTTCTTGTAGAAGAGATTTCATATAACGGAAGTAATCATAATTACCTTCATAATAGGTAATTTGTTTTTGTTCAATCTCACCAATACGAGAAGCAATCTTTTTGATGAAATATCGATCATGAGAGATAAACAAAATAGTCCCTTTGAACTGTTGTAACATCTCTTCAAGGATTTCTCTACTATCGATATCTAAATGATTGGTTGGTTCATCTAAGATTAAGAAGTTCGTTTGATTGTATGTCAGTGAACAAAGTTTTAGTTTTGATTTTTCACCACCACTTAATACTTTGATTTTCTTTAAGACATCATCTTTCACAAACAATGCTTTGGCAAGCTCACGTCTAGCATCACCCTGGTTGAGATTGTGTTCTTTCATGAAGTAATCTAGGACAGATATATCCTCTTCCGCAAAAAATATCTCCTGAGCCAAATATCCGATGTTTAATTTGGATCCCCATTGATAGTTTGATTCCTCTTCTAAAACGTCAGCAAGCAAAAGATTGAGTAATGTTGTTTTACCAGTTCCATTGTCTCCTAAAATTGCCAATCGGTCTTGAAATAACAGTTCCACATGAACATCTCTTAGAAGCTCTAAATCACCAAAAGACTTGTTGATATGAAACGCTTCTAGTACTCTTTTCCCAGATCGCGAGGTATCCACATGTTTTAATTTCATTTTATCATTACCATATTTTGGTTTATCGAGTTTATCAATCTTACTCAACCTTAGTTCAAGTTCTTTGGCACGTTTAAACATTTTATCACTATCACGCATGACACCCCAAATTCGGTATTGTTTGATTTGGTCTTCCATCCGTTTGATTTGTTTTTGTTGGGAAAGATACACTTTTAACTCCAGTAAAAAACGTCTTTCTTTTTCAATCACATAATAACTATAGTTACCATGATATACATGTGCTTTATAAGCACTTAGTTCAATCAGTTTATTACAAACATTATCTAAGAAATATCGATCGTGTGAAACAATCAACACACTTCCTTGATAGCTTTTTAAATAGTTTTCAAGCCATTCTATTGAATCCAAATCAAGATGATTAGAAGGCTCATCTAACATCAGTAAAGACGGTTCTTCTAATAA
>JAFGXW010000148.1 GCA_016936415.1 Bacilli bacterium
CGCATAGTATATGATATTACATCAAAACCACCTGGAACAATTGAATGGGAATAGAGATGAATTCTCTATTCTTTTTAATTGAACTTTTGGTTATGACATGAAATTCATCTAGACATGATTATCAGTATTGCATATTAATTTATTATACAAGTTTCAGAAAATTCCCTCTTCAACCTAGTTAAGCAAGGGATTAATCACCAGAATATTGGAAAGGATAGATTGGTCTAAAGCATAAAAACTGATTCTATTTTGATAAAATCAATTAGAAATTGTTGAAAAATCAAACTCGAAGTAATTTGGTAAACATTATTTTAATAATATAATCATTTATAACTGTATTTTGAAGATTAAACTACGATAAATATGTTAAAATATAGTAAAGGAGTGATATGATGAGATTTTATATAAAAAATCCTGAAAATAAATTACAAGCAACTTGTAGATTCAATAAAGAAACAAAACTTTTAACTTTAGAAAGATCTTCTCTAATAAGCAAACATTATGTTTGTAATGGGTGCAGCAAAATTGAAGAATTAAGGCTATCTTTAATTGAGAAAAACATGTTAAAAGACCATAACGAAGAAACATATTTATTAATGGAAGAAATCGAATTCAATGATATCAATTCAGCTGTTTGTTTGGTTTTAGGTGGGCATGTTAATCAATCTGAAAATATTATTAAAAATGAATTTGGTGAAACACTTGCTGATGTATATAAAGGGGCATTGAAATGATAATACTACTTACTAACGATGATGGTATTCATGCGAGCTATTTGCAATATGCAAAAAGTATTCTTGCAAAATATGGTACTGTTTACACGGTTGCACCAAGTAATGAACAAAGCGCAAAAGGTATGTCATTAACAATTGGAGGATTTCATTTCACGAAAATTGACGATTTTAGTTATAGTGTTGATGGCACACCTGTGGATTGTGTAGGATTTGCACTTAATGGATTAAACATTAACCCTGATTTTGTTTTTTCTGGCGTTAATACTGGATATAATTTAGGGTTTGATACAAAATATTCTGGAACGGTTGGAGCATGTTTACAAGCACAGCATTTTGGTGTGAAAAGCGTAGCTTTTTCTGCGGATAATCGTGGGACATCTATGATGGAAAAATTACTAGAACCTACTTTGAATTATATATTGGATAATGATTTATTGTCTTCAGAGTATACATTGAATGTCAATTTCCCCAGAGAATCGACAATTGAGCCACAGGGTATTTTACATACGGAATTATTCTTTCACAATTACAAGTTTGAACCTGTTATCATTGGAGACAAGTTCATTCCAAATAGAGTCTTAATTAAGAAAGAGTATTTACCACATAACTCAGATGCATATGCCATGAGACATGGATATACGTCTATTTCAAAAATTAAGAACTGACATTCAATGATGAATGTCTTTTTAAATTATAACAACTTTAATATTGATTTATAATTTGCTATTATATATTTATAATATGGAGGTGAAGCGTGGATATTAATATGACAAAGGGAATCAAATATTTCATTATTAGTGACATTCATGGTCACTTTGATGAAATGATTTTATCGCTATCTAGAGCTGGATTTGACCAAAACAAAAAACACATATTAATTGTCTTGGGTGATATGTTTGATCGGGGAAATCAGTCGAAAGAAGTCTTGGAATACTTGTATAAATTATGCATGGAAAAGAAGTGTTATGTTGTCATTGGGAACCATGATGTATTTCTTTTGGAGTTAATTGATGAAAATTATAGTAGAGTAGAATTCAATATACAATATAATGGATTTTCACACACGTTAATCAGTTTATCAGGAAAAACATATTCATCATCTTTTGATCTACCACAAATTAGAAGTGAAATTATTAACAATTATCCATTTTTGTATGAATGGATTAATCACTTACCAAACTATATAGAAATTGGTAATTATATCTTGGTTCATGGAGGTATTGATGGCTCAAAAGACGATTGGAAAACAAGTTCGAGAAGGGATTTTGTTTGGTCGTATGAGTCCTCTTTACAGAGAGTTATGGATAAAATAGTTGTAGCTGGGCATCAAAGAACAGCAACTATTCACAATAAAAATTGCAATTACCATGATTTATTTAAAGAGCAACCTGATGAATTTGGGATTATGTTTTTGGAAGGAAAAATCTTGATAGATGGGTTTGTTGAAGTTTCAAAAAATATCAATGTGTTGTTAATTGAAGGGTAACCTTTCTTAGAGGAAAGGTTACCCTTTTTATTTACTTTAGCTCTATAAAGTGATAGCGATTACATCAAACTGCCACTTTTGTTTTGAGGTTTTTCATTTTATTTGTTATAATGTATATGGAAATAAATATTATGAAGTATTTTGGAAGTTTTTTTTACAAATAAGGAGTGAAATTATGAAGAAAATATTATCGGGAAATGAAGCAGTAGCTAGAGGAGTTTATGAAGCTTCTGTTGTATTTGCTTCTGCATATCCAGGAACACCAAGTACAGAAATATTGCAAAACATCTCAACATACAAAGAAATTTATTCTGAGTGGGCTCCAAATGAAAAAGTAGCATTAGAGACTGCCATAGGAGCTAGTATTGCTGGAGGAAGAAGTTTTGCTGCAATGAAACATGTAGGATTAAATGTAGCTGCTGATCCATTGTTTACATTTGCTTATACCGGGGTAACTGGAGGTTGTGTGGTTGTTACTGCAGATGAGCCTGGAATGCATTCGAGTCAAAATGAACAAGATAATAGAAATTATGCGAAATTTGCTAAAATTCCAATGTTGGAACCTTCTAATAGTCAAGAATCAAAAGACATGATTGTTGATGCATATGCATTAAGTGAATTATATGATAGTGTAGTTTTGTTTAGGATGACTACAAGAGTTTGCCACTCCAAAAGCCTTGTGGAGTTTAAAGACCGTAAAGAAGTAGGAATAATTCCATATGTTAAAAAATTTGATAAATATGTTGCTGTACCTGCAATCGGTCGTTCATTAAGACATAAAGTTGAAGAAAGAACAAATAAATTGAAAGAATATTCTGAGCATTCAAAATGGAATTACGTTGTAAATAATCATGCTGAAATTGGGGTAATATCATCTGGAGTAAGCTTTGAATATGCGAATGAAGTATTTGGGGACACTGTGAATTATTTAAAATTAGGATTCACATATCCTCTACCAGAAAAGTTAATCGCAGACTTTTGTGATAATAATAAAACAATTTATATCATTGAGGAAAATGATCCATATATTGAAGACTTTGCGCGTTCATTGGGAAAGAAAGTATTTGGAAAAGATTTGTTTCCATACACTGGAGAAATGACTCCCGATGTAATCAAACGAGCTGTGTTAGGACAAAATTTTGAAAGTCTTGTTCCTAATCCGGAATTGTTTGTCGGAAGACCACCGACATTTTGCACGGGGTGCCCACATAGAGGATTCTTCTATGAGTTAGGAAAAAAACGAAAAAAGATTATTGTTTCTGGAGATATTGGATGTTACAGTTTGGCCGTAGGAGAACCATACAATATGATGGATTCATTGATTTGTATGGGAGCGTCTTTTAGTGCAGGACATGGGATGCAAAAAATAATGGATATGAAATCTGATGATGATCGTAGAGTGGTCACTGTGATGGGTGATTCTACATTCTTCCATACGGGAATTAATTCATTGATTAATACAGTTTATAATAATGGAAATACGATAAATGTCATCCTTGATAATAGAATCACCGGTATGACTGGGCAACAAGATAATCCTGGAACTGGATTCAATCTTTCACACGAATCTTCAGTAATTATGGATATCGAAAAAATCGTTAGAGCACTTGGAATTCAACATGTTAGACGAGTGAATCCAAATAACTTACAAGAAGTGAAAGAGACCATTAATTGGGCACTTGAATTAGAAACTACCTCAGTTATTATTACTGATTGGCCATGTAAATTAAAAAAGACATATAACGATGATGATATGGTTAAATATGATAAAATGTGGCAAACAAAAGACATGGTTTTAGAAGATAAATGCGTTGGTTGTAAAGCATGTTTGAGAAGTGGTTGTGCATCATTGGTATTCAATGTTGAAAAGAATAAGACAGAAATCAACTCAAATACATGTGTCGGTTGTGATGTGTGTAAGCAAATTTGCCCATATGACGCAATAGTAAAGGATGATAGATATGTCTAAATCAATTAAAGTTGTTGGGGTTGGAGGGCAAGGTACAATCCTTTTAGCGAAAATATTAACTACGGTTTTAGTTAATGCTGGATACGACGTAAAAATGTCAGAAATACATGGTATGAGTCAACGTGGAGGAAGTGTATCGAGCGAAATTAGATTTGGTGATAAAGTAAACTCTCCAGTTATTGAAAAAGGAGATGCCTCAATCCTTGTTTCACTAGAACAAATGGAAGCTGCACGACACATTGACTACCTAAATAAAGATGGTATTCTAATTGTTAATAATTATAAAATCCATTCAATGGTTACTTTAAATGGAAAAGTAAAGTATCCTAATAACATCATTGATGAATTATCCAAACAAGTAAAGACATATGTTGTTGATGGAACAAAACAAGCAATAGAGCTTGGATTTGATAAAGTCATGAACATTATTATACTTGGAGCGCTGGCAAAAGCATTGGGAATTAGTGATTTAAAATGGGAAGATGCAATAAAAGAAAATGTTAAACCAAAGTTTTTAGAATTAAACTTGAAAGCTTTCCGTTTAGGGCTTAGTCAAGTAAACTAAATATTTTACCTCCTACATAGCAAACACAATACAATATTCGATATATGTCGAATATAAAGTGTGTTTGCTTTTTCTATAAGGTGTTATAATTACATTAGAAGAAGAGATAATCATTATGACGATATTTATGGTAACGTCTAATCAAACGAGAAAAGTATGTAATGGATGATTACTAGAATACCATTTCATATATTGTGAGCAATATTGAGATTACAAAGGAGTTATACATTATGATTAAACAAAAATACATTGAAGTTGTAGGAGCAGTTTTTATAAATGATAGATCTGAAGTGTTATGTACTAGGAGAAAAAACTATAGTGATTTAGCACTTAAGTGGGAATTCCCTGGTGGAAAAATTGAAGAAGGTGAGTCCCACGAGGAAGCATTAATCCGTGAAATAAAAGAAGAGTTAGATATCAAAATTAAGGTCGATGATTTCTTTATGACTGTCAATTATGAATACGAGAATTTTCATATCATACTTCACACATATCTATGTACTATAGTTTCTGGCAAGGTGATGTTGTTAGAACATGAAGAAAGTACTTGGGCTAGCGTTACAGAGATAGGAAAATTGGATTGGGCAGCAGCGGATTTGCCAATCGTTAAGAAGTTAATCAACAACTTACAGTGAACAATTTGAGTCACTGTTTTTATTGTGAATCATCATATAATATTTTATATATATTTATATATATAAGTGTTTCTTTGAAAGCGTTTTTATGATATGATATATTGTGGTTAGAAACAAAACATAAAATAAAGGAGTAAAAGATGGAAAATATTAAAGTAGTAATTTGGGGATTTGGAGCTATGGGAAAAGGAATGGCTGACATGCTTTTGACAAAAAAAGGAGTAGAAATCGCTGGTGTTTGTGATTTGCATCCTGATTTAGTTGGTAAAAGCATTTTTAATGTTTTAGAAGGAGAACAAGGAAAACATAAAGAAGTATTGGTAAGTGATAACATTGAATCGCTATTAGATAATTCAAAATGTGATATTGTCTTATTGGCGACGGATTCATATACGAAAAAAGCGTTCCCTAAAATGAAAATGATTTTGGAAAAAGGAATCAATGTAATTAGTACCGCAGAAGAAATGGCATATCCTAAAGCGCAAGAACCTTTGCTTGCAAAAGAACTAGATAAAATTGCCAAAGAGAATGGTGTGACTGTATTAGGAACAGGGATCAATCCTGGATTCATTATGGATTTGCTCGTTATCGCTTTAAGTGGTGTAATGAGCGACGTAAAACATATAGAAGCAAATAGAGTGAATAGTTTGAGTCCATTTGGACCGGCTGTTATGGAAGAACAAGGAGTTGGAATCAAAGTTAGTGAATTTAAAAGTGGGGTTGAAAACCATACATTGGCAGGGCATGTTGGATTTGCAGAAAGTGTTAACATGATAGCTGACGCTATTGGTGTTAAACTTGATAGATTCGAACAACAGATGTCGCCAATTATTACAAATATTGATCGCAAGAGTAAGTATGGTGAGGCATTAAAAGGAAATGTAGCTGGTGTTAATATGACAGGGCAAGGATATATTGGAGAGAATGTTTTTATTGATATGAAACATCCGCAACAAATAGAACCTGAACTAGAAGGTACAAGCACTGGAGATTATATCAATATTATAGGGACACCGAATGTTCATATGGCAATTACGCCAGAGATTGATGGTGGGATTGGTACAATTGCAATGTGTGTGAATATGATTCCACATGTTCTAAATGCAAGATCAGGATTAAAAACTATGATCGATTTGCCAGTTCCTAGAGCGATTTTGGGAGACATGAGAGATTTGCTAGAAGGATAGTAAAACTTTGAGGAGTGTTAAACATGGAAAAGGATGAAAAAAACAAGACTGTAAAACCCAAATCTAAAACGGGAAATGCAGCTAAGAAGTCTAGTGTTGGGGATAGCACAAAACCAAAGAGTACAAAGAAAACCTCTTCAACATCAAAATCTTCAAAAAGTAGTGTGCCAACTGATGAAAAATTGGGGGATAAAACTTCTCCAAAAGCTGTGAAATCAAGTTCAGCAAATAAATCAAAATCCAGTCAACATAAGACAAATACTAGTGTGGATTCACTACGTGAACAATCAGGTTCGAACGAAAGTGTTGAAAATGCTAAAGAGTCCGTTATTCCAAAAAAGACTTCAGTGCCGAAGAAGAAGAAACCTGAAAAAAGGATGACTGAAGAGATTGAAGATGTGTTAAGAAAAGATAAAAATGAGCCCATTCAAGAAATAAAAGAGATTAAAAAAAGGGGACGAGTATTTTATCTAGTTTTTTCAATAATATTTTATGGAGGGGCATATTTTTACATTAACACCGTTCTTTATAATAACCAAGATCATCTACAGAGTGCTTTATTTGCATTTGCTGCTTTATTTGTAATGTTTGTTTTACTACAATTTAATATTCATATGATATTTATTAATTTCTTTAGATTACCGTTGCGATTTTTATTAAATGAAGCTAAATTAGAAATGGCACTTAGTTCTGAAATTAGTGAAAAACAATCAAAGAGCAAATTTCCTTTTGCAAAATATAAAGCAATCTTTAACTTGGTCTTGTATTTACTCATTAGTTTATTATTAGTAGGATCTCAAATATATAATGGTATATTAGATGGAGATAAAGTTTTAGTCATAATTACACAATCGGCACTAACATTGTTGATATTTTTGTTTATAGTGTGTTCGTGGCAGTATTTATTTAATATATTACCTCGAGTATTAGACAAGTCTATAGATGCTAAAAATGGATTCATTTTAACATTATCTGCAGCTGTCATGGTAATATATGTTGTTTTTATTATTTTTGATATAGTGTATTTAGCTGAAATGATGATTTTTGTTCTTATTGTTGGATTTATAGCTTTATTGGGCGTCAATCTGAATATGATTGTTGGAGAAATCAACATATTTCAAAATTTAAAAACAAGACATTCAAAAACTGTTTCAAGAGTTGTATTTTTAATTTTCTTTTCATTCCATTTATATGTAATTTTATATGCTAGTGTTGTTGCGTATTCAATTTATAATTGGCAACCCGACTCTTATAATTTTGCATATCCAGTAACTGAGAGCGTTTTAATTAGACCTGTTTATAATGATTTAGATATTCCAATTGATGAAGTCTTTAATGGAGTTGGAGACCCCATTATAAACGTGTATGATCGAATGGGAAATCCAATTACTGATTTTTATACAGATGAAAATGAAATTGTGTATCCAGTTTTCGATAGTACTGGAGTGGAAATTTCACAATTCTTTGATTCGAGTGGACAAATGATTTTCGAAGTATACGACTCTAATGGTGATGTATACTATAATTTTAGGTATTTCGATGGAACACTTGCAGCAACTAAGGATGTACCAAAAACATATACATATGATGATTTTTTGTATTATACAGTAGTAACAGTTTCAACTTTAGGTTATGGAGATATTTCGCCTTCTACAGAATATAATATTGCGCAAGCTTGGGGTGCATTCTTAAGTATATATGGTTTCACGTTTTTTGCACTTTCAATTAGTTTTGTTAGTAATATTGCAATGGAAGGTACATCTATGAATAGAGAGGATGATACAAATGAATGAAATTGGAACTTACGTTCGTATTAGAAGAACATTGTTGAACCCAGAAGAAAGATCAGATAATTTACCAGAAGATACTAAGAAAGTACCATTTAAAATGTGGGTAAAAGGGTATCTTCAAGAAGAAGTTGAACTATTTGATATCGTTACCATTAAGACATTGACAGGGCGTATTGAAACTGGGCGTTTGAAAGAAGTAAATCCACCATATAAACACTCATATGGCGATTTTGTTCCTGAAGTAATGGTTTTGAGTGATGTCATTAGAAATGATTTCTTTGGTGATCATAATGAATAATAGTTTTCAAGCACTAATGAATCGTAAGAATGAAATTATGAAAAAATCTGTCGGGATTGATTATGACAAATATGAGTATGATGGTATCGGGTTTGATTATGAATATATGATGAATGATCAAGGATATGATTTAGAGACTGTAAAACAAATTCAATTAGAAAACATGGTTGGAAACACACCTTTGGTGGAACTTAAAAATATTACTAAGTATGCAAGAAAGTATGCGAAAAAAGGATATGGAGCGAGAATATTTTTGAAAGATGAAGCTGCGAATATCAGTGGATCTTTCAAAGCAAGAAGAGCAGCTTTGGCTGTGAATAAGGCTAAAGCATTAGGGTATAAAGGTGTTATTGCAGCAACGAGTGGTAATTATGGAGCAGCAGTAGCAGCTTTGGCGGCTAAAGCAGGATTGAAATGTATCATTGTGCAAGAAACGTTTGATTCCAGAAATGTTAGTCAACCAGAAATTGCCGAAAAGGCAAGAAAATGTGAAGCTTTTGGCGCAGAAGTAATTCAATTATCTGTTGGACCAGAATTGTTTTATACATTTTTGAGATTACTTGAAGATACTGGGTATTTTAACGCTTCGCTATACTCTCCTTATGGAATAATGGGAATTGAAACATTGGGTCATGAGATTGCTCACGAAGTAAAACAACTTACAGGAAAATATCCAGAAGCTGTAATTGTGACAAATGCTGGTGGAGGTAATCTTACTGGAACTGCGAGAGGATTGAAATCTGCTGGAGCATTGAATACCAAAATTATCGCTGCAAGTGTTAATTTATATGGATTGCATATGGCATCGGATGTGGATTTTAATAAAAAATCTTTTACAACTGGACATACAGGATTTGGAATACCTTTTGCTACGCTTCCAGATCGTTCGGATGTTCCGAGAAGTGCAGCAAGACCTTTACGTTATATGGATCAATATGTGATGGTTAATCAAGGAAGTGTTTTCTTTATGACTCAGGCACTTGCTTTGCTTGAAGGTATGGAAAGAGGACCAGCAGGTAATACAAGTTTAGCTGCAGCATTCAGTTTGGCGCAAGAGATGAAGGAAGATGAAATCATAGTTGTACAGGAGACAGAATACACAGGCGCTGGAAAACATCTTTTACCTCAAATTTCTTTTGCCAAGAAAAACGGAATAAAAATATTATTTGGGAATCCTTTAGATGAAGTGCCAGGTAAGAATATAATATTCCCTAAAGATGGAAGTTACCTTAAACATTCAGAGATCCATATGGATGATTTGAGAAAAACATATTTAAAAAAATTCAAAAATATAAACTTAACACAAAAAGATTTTGATTTTCTTTCTGAAGAATTAAATATCACGAAAGAGAAAATTATCAATTTGTTAGGATAGGAGGCTATTATGAAAGAAAGAGTTGATGACTTTTCTACTAGGAGAGAACATTTAAAGAAAATGAGCGACGCGGAATTAAAAACATATTTTCTTGAGTTATCAGAGAAAATTGTAAACCCACTTTATGATTTAGCGTATGAAAATACATCTAAATCAATTGAAAGAAGCGTTTTGCTCCGCATGGGATTTTCAAGTATTGAAGCGAAAGCAATCGTTGATCATTTAGATGAAAAAAACTTGTTAAGAAAAGGTGCTGGTCACTCAGTTTACTTGTTATCAAAACAACATAAAATATCAATTCGTGAGGCGGGCGAGTTGTTAATTAGTGGTGAAGGACTAGATTACGTGAAGGAGTACTTTCTTAATCATGAATAAAATACAACCAAACGAAAAGTTAAATATTCATGAAATATTAAAAGATCTTGAGTTATACCATCCCAAACGCCGTGGATGGACATGGAGAACGATAGAACCTCAAAAGATTGGGGACTTCACATATGTACAAGCTAGCCCAAGCTTAAAGAATTTTGTTCCACTACCTAGCGCAAGAAATCTAAATAATATTGACCCTCAACCTGATGCAGTTATTACAACTGAAATAGCTTCAGGAAGATTTGAAGATGATATTAGAAGAATGAGAATGGCTGCATATCATGGAGCTGATCACATTATGGTTATTCGTACAGCAGGGCAATCACATTTTGATGGCCTTCTTGAAGGGACTCCTCAAGGTGTGGGAGGTATTCCTGTTACTAGAAAACAACTTAGAGCACAAAGAAGAGCTTTGGATATCATTGAAGAAGAAGTGGGTAGACCAATTAATTACCATTCATATGTATCAGGAGTTGCAGGACCAGAAATAGCGGTTTTATTTACTGAAGAAGGAGTAAATGGAGCGCACCAAGATCCTCAATATAATGTCTTGTATCGCAATATCAATATGATTAGAAGTTTTGTAGATGCAGCAGAGAGTAAAAAGATTATGGCATACGCAGAAATGGCACAAATAGATGGTGCACATAATGCAAATGCAACAGCTCGAGATGCTTGGAAGGTTATGCCAGAACTATTGGTACAACATATTATTAACTCGAAATTAAGTGAGAAGATTGGAATTAAGAAATCCAATATTTGTTTATCAACAGTACCACCTGCAGCATCACCAACCCCAGACATAAAATTGAATTTACCATATGCAGTAGCATTAAGAGAGTTTTTCAGTGATTATAAGATGCGTGCACAAATGAATACTAAATATATGGATTCTTCAACCAGAGAAGCTACGGTTACACATGTGTTGAATTTGCTGATTTCACGTTTAACAAGCGCTGATATTCAAAGTACAATTACTCCTGATGAAGGAAGAAATGTACCTTGGCATATCTATAACATTGAGGCACTTGATACAGCAAAACAAGCGATGATTGGAATGGATGATTTATTATCTATGGTCAATCTTAAAGATGTTGGATATTTGTATGATAAGAAGAGAGAGATTCAAGAACGAGCTATTTTGATGATGGAAGAAATCATTGAAATGGGAGGATATTTTAAAGCAGTTGAAGCAGGAATGTTTGTTGATAGTGGTGAATATCCTGCGAGAAATGACGATGGAATAAGTAGAGAGCAAGATGGAGGAGTGGGAGCTGGTACAGTCGTCAAAAGAGATAATGACTATCTAGCACCAGTTACTGCCCATTTCGGGTATAATAACGTAGAACAATATAATCCAGAATTTGTGGATAATCCTTCACTATTAATAGATGGATGTACATTTGAAAAACCTGACATGATTCAGTTTATTGATGAATTAGACGATAGTGATAATGTTTATTTAAGAATGGAAAAAACAGAAAAGTACCGCACTGGTGATATTGTAAAACCTGAAGTTGAATGGTTGGGTGACGGGACTGTGGTTGTAGATTTATTTTTCCCTACATCAATTCGCATTGCAGAAGCTGCAGCCATCGAAGCTGGTAAAAAAATGAATTTATTAGACGTTGAGGTAATACACAAAGAGGTTTTACATCCAAGTGAAGGAACACGAGTTCAAATTAAAGGTACATTTAATTTGGATATAGATGTTAAGTCATTGGTGTTACCTGAAGAAGTAATGGTTCATTCAGCTGAGGAAATTACTGAATACGTTAAAAAACATCACATTAAAGTTATTGCTGGTACTGCAGGCAATGATGAACATAGTGTTGGAATTCGAGAAGTTCTTGACATTAAACATGGTGGTGTAGAAAAATACGGAATTAAATACGAGTATCTTGGAACAAGCGTTCCAATTGAAAAGTTTGTAGATGCAGCAATTGAAACAAATTCTACTGTAATTATGATGTCTACGATTATTTCACATGATGATATTCATTATAAAAGTATGAAAAAATTACATAATTATGCTGTAGAAAAAGGTGTAAGGGACAAATTAATCTTGATTGCAGGGGGAACACAAGTGACTCCAGAAATTGCAAGAAAAAATTATATGGATCAAGGTTTTGGTAGAGGGACAAAAGGCATTCACATCGCAAGTTTTATTTTAGATAAGCACAAAGAAATATATTCTAAATAGTGCATGTTGATGTATTAGTAGCCGAAATTGGTTCGACTACTACCATTGTAAATGCCTTTAATATTCACGATTGTGAACCCTCGTTTTTAGGTAGAGGAGTATCTAGTACTACCGTTGATTCAGACGTAACAAAAGGCCTTCAATTAGCAATTGAAGACCTTTCAGCAAATCTAAATGTAGAAACAATCGAGTATAGTGAAATGTTTGCATCCAGTAGTGCTGCTGGTGGGCTAAGAATGACTGTACATGGATTGGTATATGAGATGACGGTAAGGGCTTCAAAAGAAGCCGCGTTAAACGCAGGGGCAAATATTCATCTAGTTACCGCTAATAAATTAACGAAGGGCGATCTTGAGAAAATCATTCATATTAATCCAAACATTATTTTAATAGCTGGTGGGACTGATTTTGGAGAAAGAGAAACTGCGCTTTATAACATGAAAGAAGTTATTAATCTCAACTTGGATATTCCTATCATATATGCCGGGAATATTGAAAATCATGATGAGATTATAAATATGTTTGTCACTGAAAAAAAAGAAAAGCATTTAAAGATTGTCGAAAATGTATATCCTAGGGTAGATTATCTAAATATTTTACCTTTAAGAAAAGTAATCTATGAAACATTTGAAGAAAACATCATTCATGCCAAAGGAATGAATCATATTTTTGAAATGGTAAATCAAAAGATAATGCCTACTCCAGGCAGTGTCATGGAAGCATCAATGATTTTAAATGAAAGCATAGGCAACATTATGACCATTGATGTTGGAGGAGCTACAACAGATATTCATTCGATTGCTATACCAAGTGATGAATACAAAGAATATTTGGAAGGGGAACCACTTTCAAAGCGTACTGTTGAAGGAGATTTAGGCGTTTTTATCAATCATTTAAATGTTTTGAAATTGATAAAAAATAGGGATTTACTTACATCGTTAGATATTGATGAAACAATGTTAAAGGATTTATTAAATCACTTTTCATATATTCCCAATACGCCAATTGAAAAGAATTTGGTTTATGAATTGACTAAAAAATGTACGGAAATTGCTTTGGATAGACATGTTGGAGATTTAAAAAGAGTATTTACCTCTTCTGGACAAAAGATTATTCCTGAAGGAAAAGATTTGACGCAAGTACAATACGTTATTTTGACTGGCGGAGCACTTGTCAATTTGAGCCATACAGAGAAAATTGTTGAAGATTATATTAAGAAGAATCCAACAAAGTTGTTGCCTAAAAAAACTGTACAAATCTTGAAAGATTATGATTATATTATGGCTTCAGTAGGAGTGCTTTCTTTAAAATATCCTGAAGTTGCATTAAAGTTGATAAAAAAATCATTAAGAATAGAGTGATATTTATGTATCCACGTATCGTGATAGACAAGAATAAGTTTCGACATAATTTAAAACATTTAATCAACTTATGTCACAGCAGAGGGTTATCAGTAATGGCTGTTTCTAAAGTTTTTTGTGCTGATTTAGAATTGATGAATATTATGATCGAAGAAGAAGTTGATTACCTCGCTGATTCACGTATTGAGAACCTAAAAGGAATTTCTTCAGATATTCCAAAAGTATTGTTAAGATTACCTTCCATTAGTTTTGCGGAAGATGTTGTGAGACATAGTGATATTTCTCTTAATTCAGAAATCGAAACCATTAGAGTTTTGAATAAGTATGCCAAAGAGCAAAACAAAATTCATGGTGTTATTTTAATGATTGATTTAGGAGACCTGCGAGAAGGTATTTTTAGGAAAGATGAAGTTTTTGAAACGATTGAACATGTCACAAAACTGAACCACATCAAGTTATCTGGCATTGGTACGAATTTAACCTGCTATGGGGGTGTTATTCCAACACATGATAAACTCGTAGAATTGGTTGATTTTAAAACGGAAATCGAACAGAAATTTAATTTGAAACTGGATATTATTTCCGGAGGAAATTCAAGTGATCTAGAATTGGTTATTGAAGATAGAATTCCTTTTGGAATTAATAATATTCGATTAGGTGAGGGCATTGTACTAGGTAGGGAAACTGCTTATGGGACATATCTTGAAAATATGTATCTCGATGTATTTACATTGGAAGCTGAAATAATTGAATTGAAGGAAAAACCTAGTGTTCCAATTGGTGAAATTGGTATGAATGCATTTGGGAAAATTCCTACTTTTATTGATAAGGGTACCAGACTTAGAGCGATTCTTGCGATAGGAAAACAAGATGTTGATCATGGAGAATTAATCCCGATTGATTTGATTCAAATACTGGGATCGAGTAGTGATCATCTGATTGTTGATGTTAGTGAATCAAATAAGCTTTTTGAAGTAGGGGACATCTTAAAATTTCGATTGACATATGGTTCAATTTTAAGTCTAATGACCTCAAAATATGTGGGTAAACATTATGAGTAAAATATACCGAAAAACTTATGCAGAGATTCATCTACCTAATATTTATGAAAATTACACCAGAATTCAAAAAAAATTACCAACGAAAACAATTATCCCTGTCGTTAAAGCGAATGCATATGGACATGGCGTATTAGAAGTAGTAAGATATTTGGTCGATAAAAACATCAATTATTTTGCTGTTTCACTATTAGAAGAAGCAATCGAAATTAGAAAAGTATTTCCTCAAGTTAATATACTCATTATGGGATATGTACAAAGAGAATATTTTGATGTTGCTGCTTTAAATAATTTCACCATAACCATTGCTAACATGAATCAACTAGATGACATTGTGGAATTTGATTTGCCACTTAAAGTACACCTCAAAATTGATACTGGAATGAATAGGTTAGGATTCAAGATGAATAGGGATATTATTCAATCTTTTTCAATCTTGAAAGAACATCATTCGATACATTTAGAGGGCATTTATACACACTTTGCAACCGCAGATGGAAGCAAGGAGGAATATGATAAGCAATTATCGAGATTCAAAGAGGTATTACAGCTATTAAATTATGATTTTGAGATGGTACATATATCAAATTCCAGTTCAATGATAAAGTATGAAAACGAGTATGATTTTACAACTCATACGAGACTTGGAATTAGTTTATATGGTTTGACATTAGATCAAGAGACTACTTTCTTGTTAAACACATATCGATTGATATCTCAATTTGCAGAAATTAAGCATTTAAAACCGGGTGAAAAAGTTGGATATGGATTCACATATACTGCAGTCGAAAATGAAATAATTGGGGTTTTACCAATAGGGTATGCTGATGGATTCATACGACAAAATCAAGGTGGAGATGTAGAGATTAGAGATAAACGATATCAAATAATTGGCAGAATTTGCATGGATCAAATGTTTGTGAGAATTGATAAATCAGTTACTTTAGATGACCAAGTAATAATCTTTGGGGGATTAATCTCAATTGATGAAGTCGCTGAACGATTGCATACGATAAATTATGAAGTGGTTTGTCAAATTACGTCAAGAGTTCCAAAAAAATACATTTATAATGAAGGAGTGGTCTTATGAAAGTGAATGTGTACTCTGAAATCGGTAAATTAAAAACGGTTTTGCTACATAGACCAGGAAAAGAGCTAGAAAATTTAACCCCAGATCTTCTTGAGAGACTACTTTTTGATGATATTCCATACTTGAAAGTAGCGCAAGAAGAACATGATGAATTTGCAAAAGTATTGAGAGATAACGGAGTAGAAGTTCTTTATATAAAAGATATGGTTATTGAAGCATTGAATAATCATCCTGAAGAACGCTCAAATTTTATCACTCAATTTGTGGAAGAATCGGGTATCAAAGCTAAATCAGTTAAATCAGCTGTATATGATTACTTATATAGTTTGAGTCATGCTGAGCTTGTTGAAAAGACTATAGTAGGAATTCGATCAAATGAAGTTAATGTGGTTAATCGAATTTCGATTATGGATATGCTAGAAGATGAATATCCATTTTATACTGACCCAATGCCAAATATATTGTTTCAAAGAGACCCATTCGCAAGTATTGGAAGCGGGGTAGCTATCAATAATATGTTTACCGAAACAAGACAAAGAGAGACAATTCTAAGTGAATATATGTTTAAATTTCATCCTAGATTTGAACATGAAGAAATTCCTTTTTACATCAATAGACATAATCGTTACCACAGTGAGGGTGGCGATATGCTTGTATTGAATAAAGAGACTTTAGCAATTGGTATTTCAAAAAGAACCGATCCAAGAGCAATTGAAAGACTAGCTGAAAAATTGTTTGAAAATAACACATCGTTTCAAACGATTCTTGCCTTTAATATACCAAAGACAAGAGCATTTATGCATTTAGACACAGTTTTTACACAGATAGACTATGGTGTGTTTACCATTCACCCTGGGATTATGAAAGAATTGACAATATTCGAAATAATTAGAGAGGGAAGTTCCTTTAAAGTATCTAAAGTAGTGACAACACTTGAAGGAATATTAGAAAAACATCTAAAACGACCAATTAAACTAATTAATTGTGGTGGAAATGATAAAATCACCAGTGGTCGTGAACAATGGAATGATGGTGCGAATACATTAGCCATTGCTCCAGGTGAAGTTATTGTATATGCAAGGAACCATGTCACGAATGAGAGTTTGAGAAATGAAGGAATTAGAGTGCTTGAAATTCCTTCGAGCGAATTGTCTCGAGGTAGAGGTGGACCTCGTTGTATGAGTATGCCGTTAGAAAGAGAAGAAATATAAAATATTAGGAGGATAACATGAATTTAAAAAACCGTAATTTTATTACATTATTAGACTTTACGCCTGAAGAAATCAATCACTTGATTAATCTATCGGCACGTTTGAAAAAGGAAAAACAAGAAGGTAAATCGCATAAGCATTTATCAGATAAAAATGTTGTGCTTTTATTTCAAAAAGATTCCACTAGAACTAGATGTGCATTTGAGGTTGGTGCGCTAGATTTAGGGATGGGTGTAACATATTTAGGCCCAAATGGGTCTCAAATGAATAAAAAAGAATCGGTAAAAGACACAGCAAGAGTACTAGGAAGAATGTATGATGGTATAGAGTTTAGAGGATATAAACAAGCGGATGTAGAGGCACTTGGTGAACATGCTGGTGTACCTGTTTGGAATGGATTAACAGACGTATATCATCCAACACAAATTCTTGCTGATTTTCTTACGATTAAGGAAGTATTTGGTCATCTAAAAGGTATCAGATTTACTTATGTTGGAGATTCAAGAAATAACATGGGAAATAGCCTAATGATTGGTGCAGCAAAACTAGGGCTTCATTTTACTGGAGTGGCACCCAAAGAACTTTGGCCAGAAAGCAGTCTTATCAATAAATGTCTAGAAATTTCAAAAGAAACAGGAGCAACCATTACATTCACAGATGATAAAATGCTTGGAACCAAAGATGTTGATGTAATTTATACAGATGTTTGGGTATCAATGGGAGAACCAAAAGAAGTATGGAATTCACGTTTAGAACTTTTAAGCCCATATCAAGTTGACATGGAAATGATGAAAAATGCGAATGAAAAAGCAATATTCATGCACTGTTTACCAGCTTTTCACGGTATTGATACAGAAGTGGGAACGCAAATAGCTTCTGAATATGGAACATTGTATCCAAAGGTTAGTAAAGGTGAATTAGAAGTTACAGATGAAGTGATTGAATCAGCACAAAGTGTAGTATTCCAAGAGGCAGAAAATAGAATGCATACAATAAAAGCGGTAATGCTAGCTACTTTGAGTGATTCATATGAGTAGAATTGTTGTAAGTCTTGGTGGGAATGCTTTAGGGAAAAATGCAGCAGAGCAAAAAGAATTATTAAAAAATGTTGCTGTTCCAATTGTTGAATTAATTAAAGAAGGACATGAAATTGTTATTGCACATGGAAATGGTCCACAAGTCGGGATGATAAACTTAGCATTTAGTGAATCACTTTCAACTCCTGACATGCCTTTTCCAGAGTGTGGAGCGATGAGCCAAGGGTATATTGGGTTTCATCTTCAAAATGCAATAGGGAATGAATTAGCCAAGCAAGAAATTGAACGTTCTATTGCTTCAATTGTTACGCAAGTAATTGTTGATGTAAATGATCCTGCTTTTCAGCGTCCAACGAAACCAATTGGAACATTTTACAACAAAGAAGAGTCCGATAATTTAGCAAAAACAATGGGGTATACAATGGTTGAAGATTCAGGTAGAGGGTACCGTAGAGTTGTACCGAGTCCTTTACCTATTGATGTAAAAGAAAAAGAGATTATTCAATCATTATTAGAAGCAAACCATATCGTAATCACCGTTGGTGGTGGAGGAATTCCTGTTATTAGAAAAGGGAATACGTTAGAAGGAATTGCAGCTGTTATTGATAAAGATAATGCATCTGCAAAATTGGCCGAATTGATTGATGCAGACATGTTGGTTATTTTAACTGCTGTTGATAATGTATATATCAATTTTGGGAAACCAAATAGCGAAGCCTTAGAAGAGGTTTCAATGGATAGATTAACAAAATTGATTGATGAAAAACATTTCGCAGAGGGGTCTATGTTACCTAAAATTAAAGCAACAATGGAATTTGCGAAAAACAACAAAATCGCAGTCATTGCTTCTTTGAATAATGCAAAGGAAGCATTCAAACTTCAAGCAGGTACTATTATTAGAGGATAAAAAAGAGACATACTAGAAAACGAATTCTAGTA
>JAFGXW010000039.1 GCA_016936415.1 Bacilli bacterium
ACTTGCTCTTTTAGTTGTTTCTAAGACTACGATAATAGGCAACGTCACTAGTAACCTTGTCAATTTTCGCATTAATAAATATATCTTTATTGTTACTCATTTGAAATAAATCACCATAAAGACGATATGCAACGTCATACAGTTCGTTATACGATTCTACAGAATATGTTCCATCGTTAATGAATTCCATTAAGTAGTTTTCATATATAATTTTATATTCTTCATAATCAAAAATATTATCAATCAAAGGAATCCCTGGACTAAAATCAAACGTTCCCCATTCATAAATATCGTTTCCTAACGTAAAATCAATAAATGCTGGGAATCCATTCCAACCAGCCCCCATAGAGTTATCATAATCAAATGGAATAAACGTTAGATAATCATTTTCATCAATATAGAAATAAAAATTATTGGTATTACCACGGTAATCATCTGGATTTCCTAATAAAACATTCATAGCTGTAGCCCTTAGAAAACTATCAATATTAAAATGTGTTTCTAAAAAAGCTTTTCTTTGTTCTAAATCATACAAATTTAATCCATAAGTAAACTCAATGAGATTATCGTAATTAATGTCATCTTGATTTGTTTCTTTTCCGTATAGTGGACGATAATTATTCTCCCAATCTCTAACACCAATTATGGAAGGATCAGTAATGACATCAAAATTTGCACTCCATGCCGCTTTATATAAATCGCCAACCTCTTTTGTTGGGACTTCTTGAAGATGTTTTCTGACAAACTCTTCGTCGTACTGTTCAAAGACATTGTAAAAACTAACCATCTCTACAACACCATCAATCACAATTCTTACTTCTGTATAACTTGCTTCAGGAACAACCACTCCAATTTTTTGAAACATTTCATAAGAGTAAATTTCATTTGAATAAGATGCATCAAATTGATTATTCCATTTGAATAACAATTGTTCTAAGTTAAACACTTCTCTCGTTTTTAATTCTTGATAAGTGGGTGATCCTTCAAAATAATCAAATGTCTCGTTAAACTTTAACATAAAATGTATTTCACGTGCTTTTCCATTATCTGCGATAGGCAATCTTCTTGAGTAAACATTCCCTTTACTTCTAAAGCCTACTTCACGAAAGGTTTGCACTTCTTCATCTGCGATATATGTGACATCTACACGACGATAATTATTTGATTTATAACTTCCAAACATCTCGTTATAAGATTCCATATCATCAATCAGTCCATTAAATTCACTTCTGGTAAATTCAATCACGAATGTATGTCTAACAGAATGATCAAACAGTTTTTCATACTCTTGCTCCTGAAATTCTCGTTCTGAGATTACTCCATCTGTATTGTTGATTTCATCAATAATTTTTTGTTCTTGCTCTCTCTTTTCTTGTAAACTAGCGAGGACATCCTCATAAGAAGGGAGATTGCTTAACAATGACTCTTCGGTTGTTATTTCAAGTGTAATAAGGGTAATTCCTAGGAATAGAAAAATAACAATTCTTCTAACAACTAATCCAACCATTATTCGGAAATATAGTCCCCTTGATGAGATAACAGAACCACACTTTTCACACTTTTGATATCTTTAATTTGATTTACCTCAGAATATTTTTTATCTTTACTGCGAATTTCAAGCGTTAAATCTAATCCACTATCCTTAACTGTTTTATTACGCAATGTAGAACGACCATAAATCGATTCTACCTTCTTCATGATTTCTGTTTCATCTTCCTTTGAGTCAGCTCGAATAATCAAAAAGTATGATGTTTCGAATAACTCAAGGGCAATTAAAATAAATATTGCTGCCGATATGACAATCGTTGATATTAGTGCAACCAATGTCAATCCTGCACCACTGGTAACACCTAGACCAATCGCCCAAAACATAAATACAGTGTCAAAAGGATTTTTTAACGCAGTACGAAATCTTACGATAGATAATGCTCCTACCATACCAAGTGACAATATAATATTGGAAGAAACACTAATAATAATTACACTTGTCACCATCGCAGAAATTGGTAAACTTATAGCAAAACTTCTGTTATATACGGTGGTTTGATAACTCTTTTTATACGTAAACAAAATAACTAAACTTAATAAAAAAACACTGAGAATGTTAAACACCACAGCTTCAGGTGAAACATTCTGAGAAGTGAAAGCATCAGGTCCAAGTAGATCAAAAATTGTCAACATATAAATATCCTCCTAAAATCCTAAACTGCTATATCCCATAAAATACTTAGAATATGCAATCTGATTTAAATTTATTTTTTTTAAAATTTCCTTAATGGTATCTGGAAAGAAACTTTGGTATTTTATTTCCAAAATCAAGAAAGAACTTTCTAGTAATTTCAAATCCATATGAGCTACTTTTTCCATTTCAAAACGATTCGCAAACAAAGAGTGGTCAAACGTAATTCTAAGGTTATTAAACTCATCAATATAAGCTTCTCTTTGATATTGGATAATGAGCGTTGGAGACAAATGATGAAGCAACATATCCAAGGTTAAACGTCGAATGAGATCATCATCAAATTTTTGATGAAGGTAATCTAAATCACTCAACAATATCGCTTGATAAATTTCATCATCAATTGGCGTTGAGTATTTAACTGTTTCAAAAGCAGACTTGTATTTGAGCTCGAGTTTTTTATGAGAGAAATCTCCATAATATCTGATTCGATACTTTTTA
Organism: Bacilli bacterium; assembly: GCA_016936415.1. Lineage (GTDB taxonomy): Bacteria > Bacillota_I > Bacilli_A > Izemoplasmatales > Izemoplasmataceae > JAFGXW01. The sequence goes on from JAFGXW010000039.1 coordinate 2,681, forward strand.
TGCGCGTCATTTCCAAACGCTTTATCGCTAGCCCCACTAAACACCAAATCATCAAAATAAATGCTTGAAACATTATATGATTCTTTTTCGCCATGCATGTCATGTCTCAATAAATGTTTCAATGAATCTATCACTTTAAAATAATCAACATAACTGATGATATATTTAAATTCAAAACGCTTTGTTATTTCCATATCATCACTCCTGACTATTATTTTATCATAAACCAAGAACCTTATACAATTAATTATTTTCTTTCCAAAAACGATTTAAAATTGTTTGTAAATAATCTGTTGCTTTAAGGGTTTTATAATGACTCCAATTTTGAGGAAATAAATCTTTATACTTTTTATGAGAATAACGATCATCAAACAAAACGGCAACACCTTTATCAGTTTCTGTACGAATAACTCGTCCAACAGCTTGTACAACTTTGTTCATGCCAGGATACGTATAAGCATAATCAAAGCCTTGTCCAAATTTCTCATCAAAATGATTTCTTAATAGTTCATTATACTTATTGAACTGTGGCATGGCAACACCAACAATAATTACCCCACTCAACATGTCTCCTACATAATCAATACCTTCTGCGAAACTCCCCCCCATTACAAAGAAAGCTAGTTTTGAGCGATCTCCCACCGTGTTAAACTGCTCTAACATGTCATTTCGTTCGCTAAAACTCATTTTTGACCTTTGCACAAGCAATTCGTAATCATCACCATTGAACTCCTCTAAAACTTGATTTAGATATGCATAAGAAGGGAAAAAGATGATGTAGTTCCCAATCTTTGTTTCAGCAAGTGCGTATATAGAATCAATAATATTGTCAATACTTCGATTACGATCGCGATACCTCGTACTTGTGGAGTCGTCGATAAATAATCCTAGATTGGTTTGTTTAAAAGGGGACGGGATTTTAACACTTAACCCTTCTCCTTTCGTAATCAAAGAAACATAATATTCCAAAGGGAACATTGTAGCACTAAAGAAGACACTTCCGCTCGCTCGTCTCCTAAGTACATCGAGTATATAGTCTGAGGCATCCAAACAAGATTGTGTTATCACGATATCATCTTGTATCATTTCGACTAAATACTTGTAGTTCACATTATAAAAATCACTGATCCTAGAAAATTGAATCAATTCAAAATATCCATCTAAAACCTGTTTTCTTGTTGGAAATTTTTTATTTTCAGATAACACCTGATCGATTTTATTTACGACTCTCTCAACCAGTGAAATCAGTTGAGAATCCAAATCATCTTGAAAGTAAAAAGCAGTCTTGGCGACGTTGTTATTTTCAACAAATTCATCGATATATTTTATAAGTGCACTGATTTGTGTTTTGGATGAAGGTTTTACTTTACTCGCTGCTTTTTTCAAGGCAATGAGGGACGATTTTTGTATGCTTGAACTATACATATTTCTAGAGCGGTCAACCATATTATGCGCTTCATCTATTAGTAGTTTTGGACGATAATAATCATCATCAAAATAGCGAATTAAATGCGTTCTTGGATCAAATGCATAATTGTAATCACATATAATAATATCTGAATAATTAGACAACTCCAAACTAAATTCATGAGGACATATATTATGATATTTTCCATAGTCTTTAATCAGTTTGTGATCATAAACATCATCGTGTACAAAAATATCATTCACTGCATCACGCAAACGATCAAAAAATCCTTTTGCATAAGGACAAATATCAGGATCACAATCAACTTCGTCTTGAAGACACATGGTTTCCTTAGAGTTAATCACAGTTGTTTTACATACCAATCCATTTTTCTTTAACAACTCAACTGTATCAACAACTATCTTTTTACCCGCATTCTTTGCCGTTAAATAAAAGATTTTTTCTTTGTCATTCTTAATGGTTTTCAATGCCGAATATACACTAGCCACTGTTTTACCAATACCAGTTGGTGCAATGGAGTACAAAATTTCTTTATTAAGGAAATTTTGATATATTGCTCCCATAAATTTATACTGACCTTCTCGATATTCTTCAAAAGGGAATTTGAGTCCTTCTATTGAAGTAATCTTTTCATATTGATGATTATTATAAATTTCTAGCCATTTTATATATAAATCAATTGTATCTACAAAAAATCTTTCAATCTGACTCATATTGTATCGTTTATTAAATGATTTCACTTTATACTCATCCACAGAAATATATGTTAATCGAATATTTATGGCTTTAATATTCTCTCTTTTCATATACATGTATGCATACATTTTAGCTTGTGTAAGATGTTCAGGTCTAGAATCGATTTCTATTAACCCCAAATCTATCTTCGTACTTTTAATTTCTTCAATAATTGTCTTTCCATTTTCAGTGATCAAACCATCGATTCTCCCTGTAATATGAAACAAATAATCTCCACGAGTAAAATCAGTTTCGACAGAAACCTCTTTTAAATCATTTTCTTTGTATTTATTTTGAAGAAACTTGTGCGCTTCAATACCTTCTAATGCCCTTTTATTCGATTGAAATTCACTTGTTAAATCTCCTCCACTATAAATAAATTCAACAATCTCTTTACCAGTAATTTTGATATCAGTCATATTATCACCTATCTTAATTATATCAAAAAAAAGTGAGAAGCATTCACTTTTCTCACTTTTCTATTTTTGAAAAATCATAATATTAATTTTATTATTATAGACAATCGATAGACCACACTGTTTAGAGATTTCTTCAAGACTTTCAGGCGTATAAAAACTAACATGTGTTCTATCTCTTCGATACCACCAATTCATAAACTCATCAAGTGACATAGTTCTAAATTTTGTCATGATCAATAAGTATCCTTTGTCTTCAAGCATACTCGTTAAAAGCTTGAACTCTGAAATTGGATTCGTAAAGTGTTCTGCCACTTCAGTACAAGTAATTAGCTGATACTTCTTCGATAAGTAGGCTTCATTCCGGTTGAAAAAAGGATCGTAATCAAACGCATCAAACCCATTTTGTACTAATAATGTTTTTAACACTGGACCTGGGCCACTACCAAAATCAAGAATTTTACCAGAAATATTGAGTGGTTTTATGTGATCACGTATTAAATCAACAAAAATTTTAACATAGCCTTCACTCTCGAAACTATTATTATGAGTTAAATATTGATTGTGTTCTGCCTCTAAATTAAGATGAACGGCTTTATCTTTATATATAAACCCACATCTTTGACAAAGTGCATACGAAAGTTTAAGCTGCTTATCTTCTACCATCTTTGTTTTCGAACCACATATTAAGCACTCTTCCATTTTAATTTGTGTTTCTCTTTGCCGCTTCTTCCATAATTTGATCAATTATGATTACAACAAACAATAGTAGTTCTTTATGATGCTCATCCACAATATCAACTTCGTAAGCATCACCCCATGAAATTATTTTTTTAGAGATTCTAACAATTTCTTCACCTTCGTTTTTAATCACAAATTGATGACCAAAAATCGAACCAGTAACCGTTAATTCTTCATTACCTAATGAAACGCTAAAATTAGGTTTAAATCCGAATTTTCTTTTTACAACAGCAATTTGTTCATTGTGTGGTGAAAGAATAAAATACGATGCCATAAATGACCACATTTTTTTCTCAGCACTTAGTACAGTAGAACCATCCATGTTCATTAAATCAATTTTGTTTTTCATTGAAAAAACTTTTCCTTGCACTTGAAATAAATCATTTCCCTTTTCATCTTTAACTGTAAATTTGTCTTTAAAACTAAATTTTTTCTGTTTTAAATAGTACTTCATAATGACCTCCTTATATAATATTTAATAATTAAATCCCATAAATAAACCAAACACGATCCTTCATTGTTTGAGCAACAATTAACATTGTCATAGCAAACATAATATCTGTTTTTTCATCGATTGTTATTTCATAAAAACGTTTCAAAGCTTTTCTAACTACTCTAAGACTAACAATCTCATTGTCTTGATCATATAACCGATAATTCATTTTCAAAAAACTTCCTTTACACACGTAATGATGATTATTGTATTCAATGACATGTATTAATTTTTTGCCAAAACCAACTATAGCCACAGGATGATTATGCATATTGGAAATCATATACTGGTTCTTAATTTGTAAAGGCGTATAATATACTTTATAAATTTCTTTTTGTCTATCATTATAAATCTTTAATCCGGTTGCTTTTTTTAAATTAAAATATTTTATAATGAATCGGATATTATTTGCTTCATCTTTTAATATAATGTCATTTTTACCAAAAAAACTATTACAGTTCGCATAAAACCTCATGATAAAACACTACACATTTCTATTGAAATTACATGGTTTTCAACAAGAATTGATTTTATGTTAATCAATTGGTAGCCTCCTTATCCAAAATCATTCTCACTTCCTGAACAAATATTGAATCCTTTGTAAGATGTTTCTTTGACCAACTGCTTAATACTTTCTTAACAACATCGTCTTTAACGCTAAATTGTTTGAAAAACTCTTTTTTTCTTCTTGGCATTTCTGTAAAGGCTGTATGAAATCTTTCATTGATATAATCAACATCTGCGTAGAGTTCAATCACTTCTTTTTGCAAAGGGTTAAAACCATTTGAATCTCCATCTATGATGACAATAGTCTGATAACCTTCTTTTTCAAGTTGTTCTTTCACATACTGGATATTTCCAACCCCTCCGCAAGGAATCACACGGTACTTAGAAAATTCACCAAGTAATTTCAGTGCCGTTTCAAACCAAGCAACATCGTATTTTCCTTCAACCAACAATAACCTTTTTGGTTTCACAATATCCATGGTTTTTGTTAAAGTAGAAATCTCGTGTACAATATCTTCTTTGTATAAAGCAACAATAGAAAAATCAAACTGTGAAACAACTTCCTTTTCTTCTGAAGTAAAGATTGTTTGATATGTAAAATCAGTAATTTCCTTTAGTCCATTCAGTAAAAAGTTATTTTCAAAATTATCTATTCCAATAATTAAATAAGGATATGTTGCATTTGAAACAATTTTTGTGAATTGCTTTTTACTAAAATTCAATTCTTTATTTACATTCATTTGATACTTTGTTTTCACCTTAAATAATCTGAAATTATCATTTCCAAGTACACCATCTAAATAATCAAAAACTTTAAATATTCTTGTTTGATCTTCATTGGTGAGTTTGGTCGTTAAATTAATCGATAGTATATCATTTAATAGTTTGGGAACACTAATTATTTTTGGTATATATAGGTAGTTGATATGATTAATATCATACATATCTCCTATACACTTTTCAAAATTTAGTTCGTAATTTGGAGGGCTAAAAACTTTTCTATAACGACAATCCTCAATATGTATTTCAACCACAACATCTTCAAATTTGTTACGAATATATTCATAATGAAAAACATCGTTAAAAAACAAATCTAGAGCTTCTAAAATTGTTGTTTTACCCGATGCATTCGTTCCAATGAATAAAATGTTTTTCTCAAGTGGAATATTTTCTCTTTCAAATGCTTTATAATTTTTTATAAAGATATGATCAATCATAAAATCACCAACTTATCAGTTACTTTAATTATAATACAGAAAAATTATCTATTCAACTACAATCGCGGTATAATAAAAATATGAGGTGATTATTATGAAACAAACTCGTGTTAATGTCGTACTAGACAAAGGATTCATTGATCAAAAGAAGTATGTTGTTTACTGGATGCAACAAGCACAAAGAATTGAGTATAATCACGCGCTTTCATATGCCATTGAAGAAGCAAACAAGTATAAGCTCCCCCTACTGGTTATTTTTGTGATTAATCCTAGCTTTCCTGGGGCAAACGCACGCCATTTCACATTCATGTTAGAAGGAATCCAAGAATTAAAAAATAGATTTCACTTGATGGGAATAACTTTCATCATAAAAGTTGGTCCCATTGTTGATTCAATTTCCCCTTATTTACATGATGCAATATCTTTGATTATGGATTATGGGTATTTAAAAATTCAAAAAAAATGGCGAGAGGATGTCTTGGCTGACGTTCAAGAAAACCATCACATCAATGCAGTCATTGTTGAAACTGATTTGGTTGTTTCATTTGCCACTACAACCAACAAACTCATGTATTCAGCAAGAACCATTCGTCCATTACTACACAAACTTTATCTTGATTATTGTCATGATTATCAGGAGATAGAATTAGAACATAAAACCTTATTACCTTTTACTGGGGATACCGACTTAGTCGATATCTCTGATTTCATTCAAAAAAACAATATTGATAGAAGTGTATTCCCAAGTGCGATTTATCATGGTGGTTATCAAGAAGCAGTTAAAACGTTAAATCGTTTTATATGTACCCGATTACACTATTATCATTTATCTAGTGATCCCAGTAACTCATTTACTAGTACGTTAAGCATGTATCTTCATTTCGGACAAATATCGACCATTGAAATTATTAACACAGTGACTGATAGTGCATTAGTTTATGGAATTCCTCAAAGTAATATTGATCAGTTTATCGAACAAATACTGGTGCGAAGAGAACTTGCATTTAACTTTGTATCCTATCAACCAGAATACGATTCATTTGAATTTTGCACTGACAAATGGGCATATGAAACCATGCAGGTTCATTTATATGATGAAAGAGAGTATATTTATACGATAAAAGATTATGAAGAGTTCAAAACACATGATAAATACTTCAACGCAGCAATGAAGGAAATGGTCTATACTGGGTTTATGCATAATTATATGAGAATGTACTGGGCTAAAAAAATTGTTGAATGGAGTCATAGTTACATTTCAGCATACGAAACAATAAAGTATCTGAATGATAAATACTTTATTGATGGAAGAGATCCAAATAGTTACGCTGGAATTGCCTGGATTTTTGGGAAGCATGACCGAGCGTGGACAGAGAGACCTATTTTTGGAAAATTAAGATACATGAATGCCAATGGTTTAAAGCGAAAATTTGATATCGATGAATACGTTAAAAAATGTGATAAATACCTAAAAAAATAAGGAAACGCAAATGCGTTTCCTTTTTTGTTAGAAGTCATACTTACTTAAAATCTCAGAAGGTGTATTTCTCAGTAAATTGGATACCGGTAATAACCCTGAAATAATATTAATGATATAAATCATCAATATTCCAGTCATTAAACTAAACAATGATACATGGATAAATTCAAAGTAATCAGATGCTACTCCTTGAATTTTTAAGAGCACATAACTCGTTGCAAGATAACCAACCAATGAAGTCAATGTAGTTATTAAAATAATCTCAGTGATAAACATCTTTCTAATATCATTTTTCGTTACACCGAGTGCTCGATATACACTTACTTCATAAATCCTTGAAATTAACGAAGAACGAATAATGAAGAAGAAACTGATACTTGATGCACCAAGTACAACTAAAGTAAATACAATCGTACCTACACTTCCAGCCAAACGATCTATTTTGTAATTTTGCAATTCATAATCATATAGACTATATGCTGTTGCATCATGAAGATTGAAATAATCAAGACTTGCTTCTACATCATTAGATAAGACATATAATTTTGTTCCATCCACAGTAAAGTTGGTATCAAAATACAATTCTTTTACATCCTCAAATCTCATCATGAACGTCGGAATATCCGCTACTGAACTTGTATAAAGTCCAGAAACACTCTTATCTTCAATTGTTCTTTGAGACAAAGGAACTGTAATCAACGGATCATCAATTGTTAAAACTTGATGTTTGTTGGTAGGTAATAATCCTTCTGACAATGTAATGTCATTTTCAAAGACTTCATATATAGGAATATTGGATTTTGCCATATATATAATTTCTTCTTTCAAATAATAAACTGGATTCATAACATCACTTACACCAACAATTTTCATCGTGTAATAATAAGTTTCATTATTATAACTAATTGGAAGAAGAATATTAATATTCATTAAATCTTCCACTGTGTTAATCCCAATATATCGAAAACCATAATTTTTCAGCATGTTATCAATTAGCATTTGATCTATTACAATTTCATTATA
>JAFGXW010000040.1 GCA_016936415.1 Bacilli bacterium
TTAGATGCGAGTAATGCCGTACTCGCAAGTGCGAAAGAAGGAATTGGAATTGAAGAAATCTTAGAACAAATCCATGAACTAATTCCTGCGCCTGTTGGAGACCCAAGAGCACCACTCCAAGCTTTGATTTTTGACTCATATTATGATACATATAGAGGAATCATCCCAAGCATCAGGGTTGTTCAAGGTACTGTCAAAAAAGGCGATATGATTCGCATGATGGCAACGAAAGAAATCTATGAAGTCCTCGATGTAGGGGTCTACACACCAAAAGAAGAAAAAAGAGATTATTTGGGTCCTGGAGATGTTGGATTCTTGACAGCTTCTATTCGTACGGTTGAACACGTAAGAGTAGGGGATACAATTACACATCAAAATCCTTCTGCGAAGGAACCTTTACCTGGATATAGAACACTAAATCCAATGGTATTTTGTGGGCTATTCCCAATTGATTCAAATGACTACAATGATTTGAAAGAAGCACTTGGACGCTTGAAATTGAACGATGCTAGTTTAATCTTTGAACCAGAAACATCACAAGCATTAGGTTTTGGATTTAGAACTGGTTTTTTAGGATTGCTTCATATGGAAATTATTCAACAACGCATTGAAAGAGAATTTAATATTCCAATGATTGCGACGAGTCCTAGTGTTATTTATCATATTTACCAAACCGATGGTTCTATGATAAAAATCGATAATCCAAGTGACTTGCCACCCATTCAAAAAATCGATCACATAGAAGAACCTTACGTGACTGCGACAATAATGACGCCTAATGAGTACTTGGGTAACATCATGGAATTGTGTCAAAACAAGCGTGGAATCTTTGTTACTATGAAATATTTAGGTGAAACACGTGTACAACTTGAGTATCGTTTACCACTACTCGAAATTGTGTATGATTTCTTTGATAAATTAAAATCATATTCCAAAGGGTATGCATCTTTTGACTATGAATTTCATAGTTATATGACAAGCAAACTTGTAAAAATGGATATTTTATTAAACAGTGAACTTGTCGATGCTTTGAGTATTATTGTTTTCAATGAATTTGCCTTTAGAAGAGGAAAAGCAATGACAGATAAACTGAAAGATATTATACCTAGACACATGTTTGAAGTACCTGTCCAAGCTGCGATTAATGGGAAAATCATTGCGAGAAGCACGATTAAAGCAATGCGCAAAAATGTACTTGCCAAATGTTATGGTGGAGATATCACTCGTAAGAAAAAACTATTAGAAAAACAAAAAGAAGGTAAGAAAAAAATGAAGAGTATCGGAAGTGTAGAGATACCACAAGAAGCCTTCCTTACTGTTTTATCACTTGATGATTGAATGAAAAAAGTCATTTTGCATATTTATGCAAAATGGCTTTTATTTTAGTTAAGATATATGGTACCGTCTTTTAAATTTATTGTTTCAAAGTTTACAAAATATTGTGATATTGTTTTATTCCAATCTTTGATTTTAACATCTAAAAGATTTAATACATCATCACCAGTTCCACCATCCCAAGTGCCTTTAGAACCTACTAAATCATCTTCAATTGTTAATGTATCATCACCATCACCCAAGGTAACAGATCCGTTATCAAATGAACTTGAAACATCTCTAATGAATAAAGTATCATTATCATCTCCAGTGTCGATGTATGACGTATTTCGAATGGTATCAACCGTTATAGTGTCCTCACCTTTGCCAGTAATAATTGTACCATTATCGAGTTCATCATTTACCGATACGACATCATTACCATCACCAGTATTCAGAATTCCACCATCCTGTAAATCATCATCAACTACAACGATATCATCACCAGCACCAGTGTTTACAACTGCATCATCTTGTATGTCATCACCAATATTCACTGTGTCGTTTCCATCACCAGTATCAATCATAGAACCGTCTTTTATTTCTCCATCCATATTGATTACGTCGTCTCCATCACCCATATTAATGACTGAACCATCTAAGACATCATCACCAATATTTAGTGTGTCATTACCACCTTGCAAATTAATAATGGCCTCATTAGAAACATCTTTATCTACATCTACTTCATCATCACCATCATCAGTGGTAAAGTCACTATCTAAATCATCGCCAAACATCTCAATGATTTTTTCTATAATAGTAGAAGAATTTACAGAGAAAACAATGTCATTTTTGGTAAATTCTTCTAAAGGTTCATCATTACCAATAATAGCAGTAGTAGAAACTAACTTCAGTTTAAACATTGTAGATTCTACAAGCGAAAATGAAGAAACCGATAAAAATATCTCATTTGAAGAAACCAAAATAACTTCAGATAACACATATGACTCAGACAAGTTATATAAACCACCCCATGGATCAGTTGAATTTATTTCAATATAACCTGCATCAATGATTTCACCTAAAGTTGCAACATCATCATCCCATATGGCATCTCCATATGTATAAGAAGATTTTGCAGCAGCTAAAATTATCTCTCCATTTGCTACAAAAGCATTTTGTTTTGTATTGTCCAATATTTGATCAACTGCAGTAATGCTAAAAGCACTGATGATTGACATTACTACAATCACAATTAGTAATTCAACTATTGAGAATCCTTTATTATTCATCAAATCAACTCCATTTTAATTTGCTTTAGATAAAATCAAGTATATATATTTTTCTTCAAACATATTTATACAAAATTATACAATTTTGTGAATTGTTTAGCACTTTTTAGGAAAATATTTAAGAATAATTTAATAAAGATTTCAGTAGGATAGCTTAAAATCAATACAAATATTGTTATTATAGTCATTATGAAACAAATGATTACGCCAATGTGACAATCTACTAGCATGTATTATGGATTAGGTGTATGAATGGAAAAACAAAAAAATTAATATTTAACACTTGTTTTGGGGTGAGATTCTATGGGTCTCTTGAATACAGATATTGTCCAACCAGAAGGCGAATACATGCCATCATTTCGAATGCTGAATCTATGAAATGGACACTATCTGCAACATTAATGGAACTATTATATATAGATGAACCGCAATTTCATCTAATTGGGTAATTTGATATAGTCTCTTCACGCGTGCTCAAAAAGTGCAATTCTATGTAATATATATTTGACATAATGACAAAAATATATTACACTGGATACGAGGTGATATATGTGAATACAGGTGTAAAACTAACAATAGTTAATTTGATTATGTGGTGTCTTGCTTTTGCTGCATTTACATTTATTTTTATTTTGGATACCCAATTTAATGAGTTTCCTATGCAAAATTATCGAGTTTCTACTGCAATCATCTTTATGCTTTCAAACATAATTAACTTGGTAATCGTATGTATTCAACGTCGTAATGAAAAATCTGATGAGAGAAATAAGTATTTTGAGTCCTTGAGTGCCACTGCCACTATGATAGTGATAATGCTTATCATCTTTTCTGGTTCGATAACATTGTATGTGATATATGAGAAATCAGGATTAGTTCCTGTGGATTGGTTATGGTATATAGCCTATGGAGGAACATTCATAGTATTTATTGTGTTTAATCTAGCGTATTTGATTGTATCTTTAAAAGGTACCAAATATGATAGTTAAGAAGGTATCAAATAATATAAAGAATTTAAGATATAACAATGGAGACATGTCACAGCAAGAATTAGCTGAACGTGTAGGATGCTCTAGGCAAACAATCAATGCTTTAGAAAACAACAAATATTCACCATCTTATGTTTTAGTTAAAAGAATTGCAGTTGTTTTTAATGTCAGTACAGACGAAATTTTACAAATAGAATTTTAGAGAGAATCATATTTGCTCAAATTTCGTTTGAATCAATTTTGTTATATTAAATATTTGTTCACAACAAAAAAAGTCATATTTTATGACTTTTTTTGCTATGAATATGATGCATTTTCCATTTGTGTGAATCAACATATCCTAATTTACGAGCTATATGTGCAGATGTTTCATGTGCTGAATCCCAAATTGGAACAAATCCTCTTTTTAGTGCTTCTTCAATGAAATAAGTACATAAAAGAGTTCCAATTCCTTGATTTCGATATTTCTCGAATGAATCATATCCTACTCTAAAATACAGTTCAACTTCGTTACTGGTAATGGGGTAATTTGTTAAAGCAAATCCTTGAGCGATATCTCTATCATCTAATAATACAAACCCAAATCCTTCTTTCAAAAAATCACTTTTTTGGAAAAATCGAGATATGACATCATCATGAATGATTCCCTTTTCTAAGTGTCTTTCTTCAATAGGAACAATAGATAAACCTTTTGGAA
>JAFGXW010000005.1 GCA_016936415.1 Bacilli bacterium
AATTACTTTGCATTCTAATCAATTTATTGACAAAGAATCTAATATTTGTTATTATCAAGGCAACATCACGATGATAAGGACAAGTAATTAGGAAATCTTTTTGTAGAGAGTCAGTGCTGGTGCAAACTGATAAAAGATCTTAGTGAAATCTACCTTAGAGTGGGACCAATCATCCCCGGCTAGATACCGTTATAATCTATTGAGTAGAGGGAAACCTCTAAATTAGGTGGTACCACGGAAATTATTTCGTCCTTTTACGAGGACGAATTTTTTTATATTAAAGGAGGAGTTAGTATGTTAGATATTAAATTAATTAGAGAAAACACAGAACAAGTGATTGAATTACTCAACCGTAGAGGTGGAGATTTTTCATATTTAATCGACTTGGTTGAAAAGGATCAAAGAAGAAGAGAACTAATTATCGAAATTGAAAAAACAAAAGCACAAAAGAATGAAACAAGTAAAAAAATTGGATTATTAAAACGCGAAGGGAAAGACGTTTCAGAAATTTTATTACAGGTTGAAACTTTTGGGGAGTCATTATTAGACAATGAAAAAGAATTGAAAGAACTCGAGGAGTTTATCTATAGTGGATTACTAAATACACCTAATATTCCAAACGAATCAATTCCTGTTGGGAAAAATGAAGAAGATAATTTGTTATTGAAAACTGTTGGTATTATTCCTGCATTTGATTTTGAACCTTTGGCACATTGGGATTTGGGAACAAAATTAGATATCTTGGATTTTGAGAGAGCTAGTAAAATCACTGGAAGCCGCTTTACTGTCTACAAAGGATTGGGTGCAAGGTTAGAAAGATCTTTAATTAACTTTATGACGGATTTACACGCACATGAACATGGATATACTGAAATTATTCCTCCATTTATCGTTAATCGAGATTCAATGTTGGCAACAGGACAATTCCCAAAATTTGAGGAGGACGCTTTTAGAGTTGTAGATGAGAGAGAGCTGTTTTTAAACCCAACTGCAGAAGTTCCAACAATTAATATGCATCGTAACGAAATCCTTTCTGGGGATATTTTACCAATAAAATACACAGCGTTCACAACTGCATTTAGACAAGAAGCCGGAAGCGCAGGACGTGATACTAGAGGGATTATCCGCCAACACCAATTTAATAAAGTAGAATTGATTAAATTTACAAAGCCAGAAGAGTCATATTTTGAATTGGATGAAATGTTAAAAAATAGCGAAAGAGTACTTCAACTATTGGGATTACCATATCGTGTTGTTACGTTATGTACTGGAGATTTAGGATTTTCAATGAGAAAAACGTATGATATTGAAGTATGGTTACCAAGCTATAATACATATCGTGAAATTGGAAGTATATCTAATGCTGAAGATTATCAAGCAAGAAGAGGAAATATCAAATTTAAAAGAACAAAAGATGCAAAACCTGAGTATGTTCATACGTTGAATGGATCTGGTCTTGCAGTTGGAAGAACAGTAGTTGCAATATTAGAAAACTTTCAACAAAAAGATGGTACAATTAAAATACCTGATGTACTAATCCCGTACATGAGAACCGATATAATTAAATAGGAGGCTAAAATGTATACTGATATTATTGAACAAAAAGAATTTGATTTCTTGATAGAGAAAAACGATATTGTACTTACGAATAACGTAAGTAATAGTTTGGTAAAACAATTAGGAGAGATACTTCATGTAGATTTATTAGATATCTCAACTGAGCCGTTTTCCACAATTAATACACTAGGCAAAATACCTTCAAAGAAAGTACATGTTATTAATTTTCAAATGTTAAACGATCTTGAAAAAAGAAAAGATATTTTCAATGAAATTTCAAAATTAAAAGGAAATATTACTGTTTTAATTGACACTTTTGAAGTGGAAAATGATTATCAACAACTTGTTCAAGAGATTTCTGAAAAAATTCTTACGAATAATTACGTGTTTGATAAATTTAAATCAAAAAAAGAAGATGTTTCAAAGAATTTTTACTTTTTTGGAGAAACAGAAGTTTATGAAGCAGTAAAAAAAGGTTATGTATATGGAGATTGCATGAATCATGCGAAGGATTTGGTTAACACACCATATAACTACATGAATGCTGAAGATTTAGCTAATTATGCAAAAAGTCTTGAAAAATATAAGAATGTGTCTGTTGAAATAATTGAAAAATCTGATATTGAAAAAATGAATATGGGAGCATTTTTAGGCGTAAATAAGGGAAGCAGTGAAGAACCTAAGTTGATTTTTATGAAATACAAAGGGGAAGCAGAATTTAAAAACCCAACAGCTTTGGTAGGAAAAGGCGTCATGTATGATACAGGAGGATATTCACTGAAAACCCCACAAAGTATGCCTGGGATGAAGGTGGATATGGCCGGAGCTGCTGCTGTTATATCCGCTATTGAAGCAATAGCTAGATTGGAATTAAAAGCTTCTGTCATGGCGATTGTGGCTGCTACAGATAATAGAATTGGTAATTACGCAATCGTTCCAGATGATATCTTGACATCGGCAAACGGAAAAACAATTGAAATTGTATCTACAGATGCTGAAGGTAGACTTACGCTAGCTGATGCAGTTTGGTTTGCACAACAGCAAGGGGCATCAAAAGTAATTGATGCTGCAACATTAACTGGAGCAATGGTCGCTGCGTTGGGGACTGAGTTTACTGGAGCTTTTACAAATGATAAAGAGTTTTATAATGAATTTGTTAAAGCATCTGAAAAAACAAACGAACCAATATGGGAAATGCCTATTTCTAGCGGTTATAGAAAAGAACTAAAAAGTAAGGTTGCAGATTTGTCAAACAAAGGTGGCCGACTTGCTGGAGCTAGTATTGCTGCAGCTTTCATAGAAGAATTTATTGAACCAGGGACTAAATGGATTCATTTAGATATCGCTGGAACTGCTTCGAAAGAAAAAATTGGGGCAACAGGAGTTATGGTTAAGACTTTTACTGAACTATTTTATTAGGATACAAAGGATCGATAATTATTCGATCCTTTTCTTTTGTAAACAATATCTATAATATTCTATTGATTTCTTTTAATTGTAGGAGTATATTATTGCTTGGACATAAATAATATCATGGAGGAAACAATTTGAAAACTTTTTATCCAATGTTTTTAACAACTATAAAAAATTATAGTTTTAATCAATTTTATAAGGATGTAATTGCTGGTATTATTGTAGCGATTATTGCATTACCGTTATCAATTGCTTTGGCTATCTCTTCTGGTGTTGGCCCTGAAGTAGGACTTCACACTGCTATAATTGGTGGTTTTATTGTGTCCTTCTTAGGTGGAAGCAAGGTGCAAATTGGCGGACCAACAGGTGCGTTTATGATTATCGTATATGGAACAATATTGAAATTTGGAGTAGATGGGTTGATTCTTGCTACTTTAATGGCTGGACTCATCATGATTGTGATGGGAATATTTAAATTAGGTGCAATTGTTAAGTTTATACCTTATCCAATAACAACGGGCTTTACTACAGGTATTGCTGTGATTATATTTACTTCACAAATTAAAGATCTTTTGGGGTTAGATATTGGAGCGTTACCTTCAGAATTTATTGCAAAATGGGAAATATACTTCTCGAATCTAAATACCATAAACTTTTTTGATTTATCCATTGGGCTATTCACAATTGCAATTGTTATATTGTGGCCAAAGATAAATAAAAAAGTTCCAGGAGCATTAATTGCAATTATTGTAACTTCAATTATAACGAGCTTAGTATCTTTTGATATAGAAACAATCGGGACAAGATTTTCAACAATTAGTTCCGCGTTACCTCAATTTCACATACCAGGTTTCGATAAAGAATTAATTATATTGTTAATTCCTTCTGCTTTGGCAATTGCATTTCTTGGTTCGATAGAATCATTGCTTTCTGCTGTAGTATCAGACGCGATGATTAATGATAAACATAGATCAAATACTGAGATTATTGCACAAGGAATAGCGAACTCAGCATCAGCTTTATTTGGCGGTATTCCGGTAACTGGAGCAATTGCTAGAACAACTGCAAATGTGAAAAATGGTGGGAGAACACCTGTGGCTGGAATGGTTCATGCGATTGTACTATTAATTATATTGCTTTTGTTTATGCCATACGCAAAATTGATTCCTCTATCAGCACTTGCAGGAATTTTGGTTGTTGTTGCATATAACATGAGTGAATGGAGAAATTTTGTAAAGTTATTTAGTTCATCAAAAAGTGATATTATTATTTTATTGGTTACATTTTTCATCACGGTTTTTGTTGATTTAGTTATAGCAATATCTGTGGGGATGATACTTGCAGCATTGTTGTTTATGAAGAAAATGTCAGAAGAGACAACTTTTCAAATTAGAGAAATGTATGATGATGTCGAAGGAACAAAACCTAAAGCAAGACATACAATTATTTACAGAGTCAATGGACCGTTATTTTATGGCGCAGCTGAGAGATTTTCTGATTCCATTAACGAGATTAGCCATGATATTAAGAATTTGATTTTAGTCATAAAGAATGTGCAAATATTAGATTCTACTGCACAAGAGTCGCTCCATAAATTTGTTAATTTATGTAAAAAACAAAATATTAGACTAATTGTAGTTGGTGCAAATCCTCAACCGATAAAAATACTTCAAAAAACAAAACTGTATGATAAAATTGGAAAAGAAAATTTCTATGAAAAAATTCAACCTGTTATTAATGAAATTAAACTACAAAATGCTTCGCAGTTGATTATTACACAATAAAAAACACTTTAAAATAAAGTGTTTTTTTGTAAA
>JAFGXW010000041.1 GCA_016936415.1 Bacilli bacterium
CCAATATCATCCGTATCACTAAGATCTAAATTAGCGTTCCAATGTTTGGTTTGGTATTTATCAAGCGTTCCCTCAGGATAAACAACAGCGAACCCATATTTGTCTGCGATTTCATTAAACCCAATGAAATTTATAACGTCTTCAGAAGAACCAGTATACCAGTGTAAAAACACAACCAAAGGGCATCCTTTTTTCACGTTACTAGGTTGATACAACACATACTCTCGTTGTAAATTATGATGCATAAACTGACTCATATCATCTTTCCTCCATCCTGCATTTCAAAGTGCAATATATCAATATCAAATCATTTCAGGGAACTTAATCACGAATTTCGTTCCTTTTCCTTTTTCACTATAAACAAAGATTTCTCCATCATGCTTCCCAATGATATAATCGCATATTGCAAGTCCAAGACCTGCGCCTTTTTTCTTTGTTTTTTGATCTTGTGATCCTTGATAAAACGGTTCAAAAATATATGGTAAATCTTGAGGTTCAATTCCTTCACCAGAATCTTCAATGATGAGCACCAAATGATTCTCATCAATCTCTGTTTTTAGATGAATGTATCCTTCTTGTGGAATATGTTTTTTTGCATTATCCACCATATTACTTACCACTTGCACCAATCTATTTTCATCCGCATTGATCAGGATATTTTCTATTTGGTTGTGACATTCTATAATAATGTTCTTTTCTTTTGTTGTGAATGTAATATTTTCAAAGATTCGATCAAACATGTCTTTGGCATATGTTTCTTTTAACTCGATTACCAATTGATCTAAATCTTGTTTGGAGTATCGAAATAAATCTTCAATAATATTATTAATTTCTGTGATTTTATTCAAGATGGTATCAACATATTTTTTATTCTCATCGCTCATATCACTCTCTTTTGAGAGCAACTCAGCACTTAATTTAACATAGGATAATGGTGTTCTAATTTCATGCGAAATATTCGCGATTAGTTGCTTTCTTGATTTCGCATAATCTGCTTGTGTATGCAAGGTATTTTCTAATTTTTCTAGCATAATATTATAGTATGTAAAACTAGAAATAGAGAACGGTTCCTCTGTTTCTATTGTTCGATAAATACCGTTGGATACATCGAGTAACGCAAGATTTAATTGATGAAGTGGTTTCAAATAAGTCTTTTGATAGTTGATGAGTAAATAACCTAACGTGATAAGCATTAAACCCACTTCCACAACAATCATAATCAAGAAGAAACCGTCTTGATTTGTAGTCAAAACTTTCGTTGGGACCTCAAATATGACAATCCCCACAATTTCTGTATCATTTGAAATCGGAAAAGACACTTTGATCCAATCTTCATGCGTCAAAGAATACGTTTGATCTTGGTATAAATCATGACCAATGTCACTCGTACTGAAAGAGGTATTATTGAATATAATGTTGCTTGACAAGTCTGAAACAAGACACTTCAATTCCAATGCATCAAGACGCATTGTTATATTCTCTTGATCAATACTTGGAAATTCTTCGTTCAACATATTGACGATTGACGATGTGTATGCACGCAACGTATTGATATTGTGTGCATCATTGATGTTTTGTTCTCTTCGAACAAATAAACCAGTTAGAGTTAAAATAGTAGTCATCACCAGAAAAACAAAAATGAAAAAAGCATATCTATATTTACTCTGGGATTTCAAATTTGTATCCAACTCCCCATACGGTTTTAATATAAATCGGTTTTTTTGTATTGGTTTCTATTTTTTCTCTAATTTTTTTAATATGAACTGTAACAGTATTAATATCTCCAAAATCATCAAATCCCCAAATTTGATCAAACAATTGTTCTCTAGTAAAAACTCTATTTGGGTGATTGGATAGATAGTTTAAAATCTGAAATTCTTTGGCCGTTAAAGACAACTTTTCATCATGTAAAAACACTTCATATGCTTCTTCATCAATGACCAAGTCTTTAAATCTTTTGCTTTTTTTATGTTCGCTTTTTTGACTAGATAATCGATTGTATCGATGAATGTGTGCTCTAATTCTCGCAGAAAGTTCACTAGCACTAAATGGTTTGGTGATGTAGTCATCACTACCTAACCCTAGCCCCATTATTTTATCTACATCCCCACTTCTCGCGCTCAGCATAATGATTGGTACGTCTGACTTATCTCTAATGTATCTACATAAATCTAACCCAGACCCATCCGGTAGATTGATATCAAGTATGATCGCTTGAAAAGAATTGTTATCAAAAAAATCTTTACCTTCAGAAAAAGTGTTTTTTACGCAAACATCAAATCCTTCATGATTCAAATAATCTTGTATCATCTTTGCCAATTCAATTTCATCATCAACCAATAATATTTTATCCATCATAACACCTCACTTATATCTTATTATAACACATTTAAATGTGAGAGGAAGGGCTGGTTTGATTATTCAATCAATAGGTCCTTAGGCGTAATTGTGGATACATTTCTTTGTATGAAAAATGCATTCACAAACGTGACAAGAAAGACAATTACAATTGATAACAATATGCTTTGATAATTGATGATTGTTGGAAATTTTGTAATTCCTAAAGAAGCCATCATTGCGTTCAAGATACTAGGAACAACCAGTATGGAAAGTACACTTCCTAGTATAATACCTACTATATTAACCATACTATTTTTTAATAAATAGATGTTCATGATATTTCGATTGTTCATACCAATTGACTTATAAATACCATAGTTAAATCTTTCTTTATTAATATTCGTGATATTTAAATTCAACAAAACAACCAAACAGATGACAGAGAAAATCCCAATGACACCAGTGGTTACCAAACTCAAAATACCCATCATTGATACCATAGAAGCATTTGTTTCTTCAAAAACTAGTGTTGTATTTGAACCAAATAAATTTGTTATTTCACTCATCAATACCATATCATCTTCATCTGCAACAAATTTAACTTGAATCAAAGAATGATTGAGAAATTCTTCTCTCATATCATCAAAGAATAATCGGAATGTCATCCCTTGATTTGTTAGACTTTGACATTCTCCAACAATGAGCAATTCTCTTTCTTCTCCTAGTGATCGAATTGTCACATAATCACCTATTTCTTTGTTTACTGATACCAATAAGTTGTTGGCTAACATGATTTCATTTTCATTTTCTGGAAGTCTACCATTTAGTACATTAAAACGAATCACTTCTTGATCATCTGTGACAAATATTTGGCTAATCGCTGTAATAAATTTTTCTTCACTTTCATCATAGATTTGACTATTAAAATCATTGTAAAGCGATACCGTTCCTAATACCTTATCTGAGGAATGCAACATCGATATGATATCTTGATATTCAGCATAATCCATTGGACTAGAAGTCACAATTTTAGCATCGATATCATAGCCCAACCATAGTTCATGATTGCTTTTTTGTGTATTCAAAGAATACGTCGCAGAAGATAGGGTCACAACTGTAAATGTTGTAGCTAAAATAAACAATAATAGCGTAATCATCATTTTTTTATTATAAATCATATCTTTGATTGCCAGTACAAAACAAAGTGGCATCTTGTGATGTTGAATGATAGAAACTACTGCCTTACTTTCATGCACTTGTGTACCCCTACTCAATGCAACTGCAGGATTGATTTTTGATACACTTCTTGAAACCAAGTAAACAGTCAGTTCAATCACAGATAATGTAAGTACAAAGACCATTATCACTTGAATGAATGTATGGTGTTGTGATAATCCAAATAATTTCGATAATTCATTTAAATCGCTTAATACGACATTGCTTAAAATCAAACTACCAAAGAAACCAATGATAATACTAATCATTGCTATCACACCATATTCCAACAAATACATTGAGATAATATTATTTGATGAAAAACCAGTGCTTTTCAAAGTTGCAATTTTTTTACTTTCGGTCACAATATTATTGAATATAATACTTCGAATGATAAACAATCCAACCACGATTAAAATCACTGCAATGAGCGTAAAAATTGCTCCCATAATGATTTGGAAAAATGAATTTGCTTGTAAAATGAGTTGATGTGGAAGAATCATAATTTCACTCCCTCTATCACCAAGCGCCATCGTAATTTCATCCATAATTTTCTCTTCTACTTCAGATGAATACTTCTGATAACTAATCCCAATTGAATAATCAGTTTCCCCATTTTCTAAAAGAGCAATGGTTCCTTTTGTTGTCCAGAATCGATTCAGTGTAATGGTATCAAAATTATATGTTAAATCAATACCAATTCCAGCAATGACCAGTTGTGTTGAACCTTGTTCTGTATTGACAACAATTGTATCACCTACTGTGACATTAATTAGTTTGCTTTTTCCATAACTAAAAATAACTTCTCCCACCGATAATTCAGTTGGTGATTTTCCTTCAATCATTTTAATTTGGTCATATTCTCCTACCGCAAACTCCGTAAATAAGGCATCTGGTATCGGAATTTGTGTGTTTTCATGTGTAATATTTGTTTCAATGATCTCATCAAAATTTTGCAAAACACTCACATGAAGAATCTCTTCATTATTTTCTAGATACGCCATAATCATATCTTTTGAGGTTTCCCCTTGCACATAAATAATACTTTGACTGGTTTTGGACTCGACGAACAGTTTTTCAAATGCTCCCGTTGTTCCAAATAAGCTAACCGATAAGAAAAATAAAATACTGACAGCAACAAAAACGGCACACAATGCAAAACTTTGTAGTTTCTTTGATTTGATATTTGCCCAAGTGATTACAAATATTGTTTTCATATTACCAACCCTTTTCACTTAAAAATTCAAAAATTACCTTTTCTTGATTGTCTGTTTTAAATTTTTTCAAATCAAGTTCACCTTCAATACGTCCATCCTTCAAAAACACTACTCTACTTGCGTAGGACGCAGATTTAATATCATGGGTCACCATAACGATTGTTTGTCCTTCTTCATTAAAGCTTTTCATTAAATCAAGAACAGCTTTTCCACTACTTGAATTCAAAGCCCCTGTTGGTTCATCAGCAAATAAGATATCTGGATGATTTATCATAGCCCTCGCGATCGCAGCTCTTTGTTTTTGTCCACCAGAAACTTGTGACGGTAGTTTATCCGTTTGATTTTGGATTTCCATTCTATTGATTAGTTGTTCGGCGCGATGATCAATTTCGTTTTTTGATTTTGATGTCAAATATCCTGGTACAACGATATTTTCTTTTAGTGTTAAATTTGAAACCAAATTAATTCCTTGAAAAATAAACCCAATGTTTTTTCTACGAATATTTGTCATTTCTTTTTCTTTTAAACCATTCATACATTGTTCTTTTATATATACTTCTCCAGCTGTCATATCATCCATTCCACTTAGTGTATATAGTAGTGTCGATTTCCCAGAACCAGATTGACCCATAATGGCCACAAATTCGCCTTGTTGAATCGATAGATCAACATTTTTTAATGCATGGAATTCCACATCATTGCTGTAGTATGTTTTACATAAATTCTTGCTTTCTAATATTGTTTTCATACAAACACCTCTCTTTTTATAACCACAGTATATCGGAAACTAATTATCACATTATGTATTAATTATTAAATTTCTATTAACAAATCCAAATTTCTAAATTCAAAAAAAAGTAGTATGTCCTTTGACACACTACTTATTTATGATTTAATCATCTTGAAATCTACTACTCACCTGTTGTTAGTTTGGTTCTTATTCTTGTTGAGAAGTATTCAATGACAAATACAACAGGGATGATTCCCCATAGACAGATTGCAACTAGTGGGAAGTTAAAACTTCCAATTGCATCGATTAATGTAAACCCAATACCACCAGCACCTACCATACCTAAAATAGTTGCATTTTTTACGTTTATTTCAAAACGATAAATGACCGTTGATAAGAAGTTAGCAGTAAGCTGCGGAATGATTCCATATCTGATTTTTTGTAACGTTGTTGCACCCGTTGAGTCTAGCGCTTCTAAAATTCCTTTGTCAATGTCCTCAATGGATTCAATAAATAGTTTTGATATCATCCCAATTGATGTAACAGATATCGCAAGAACCCCTGCGAATGCGCCACCTTTTACAGTAACAAAGAACATAGCCCAAATGAATACTGGCATTGTTCTAATCAATGTAATGGTAACTACACCAAGGTTAGATACAACTTTTCCTGTGATATTTTTACTAGATAAAAATGCGATTGGGATAGAAAGCACACCACCAAGTAATGTTCCAATAAACGCAATCATGATGGTTTCATACATTAAGAATGGAATACCATAATCTTGTAATGTTAAGAAGTATTTCATAATCACTCGTTTTTCTGGGTCATCACTTGCATCTGGCCAAATGAAATATTTTA
>JAFGXW010000042.1 GCA_016936415.1 Bacilli bacterium
CTTTTGAGACAAAGCTGATTCAAAAATTTGATGAGACTTGTTTGAATAATATGAGACTCGTTATTTTCTCTAATCACTATCCCATACTCGTGTCTTTTCATATAGTACATACCATCACCCAATTTTAATTTTACATAATTAGACAATAAATTTCATTACAATTTTATTGAAAAATTTAAGAGAAAACCAAACAAAAAAACACTACCCTAAGAGTAGTGTTTTAAAAAGTGTTATTTTATTCTTAATTCGGTTTCAGGATCGAAGAAATGAACTTTATTCATATCGAAAGCAAGTTCAATATCATCACCCATATTAATGTCAGTACGAGCACTAACTTTTGCAACCAAATCACAATCTCCAACTTTAGCATAAACATTTGTTTCTGCCCCTAAAAGTTCTGATACATCAACTTTTAATTTAACAAGTGATTTTGCATAAGTTTGTTTTACAATATTGTCATCATGGATATTCTCAGGTCTAATTCCCAATACGATATCTTTGTCTAAGAAATTATTTTTCTTTAATAATTCAAGTTTTGCTTCTGGCACTTCAACATTGATACCTTTTCCAACAAATTGTCCTTTTTCTACTTTACCAGTAATAAAGTTCATTGGAGGTGTACCAATGAATCCACCAACAAATATATTGTTTGGATTGTCATAAATTTCTTTTGGTGCTCCTACTTGTTGAATGTATCCATCTTTCATAACTACGATTCTAGATGCCATTGTCATCGCTTCAATTTGGTCATGCGTTACATAAATTGTTGTCGTTTCAATTTTCGAAGTTAATTTAATAATTTCAGCACGCATTTGTACACGTAATTTCGCATCAAGGTTAGATAAAGGTTCATCCATCAAGAATACTTTTGCATCCCTAACAATTGCACGTCCTAAAGCAACACGTTGTCTTTGTCCACCAGATAATGCTTTTGGTTTACGATCTAAATAAGCAGTTAATCCTAAGATATCTCCAGCATTTTGAACTTTACGATCAATTTCATCTTTCGGCATTTTTCTTAATTTTAATCCAAACGCCATATTATCGTAAACAGTCATATGAGGATATAAAGCATACGATTGGAATACCATCGCAATGTTACGATCTTTTGGTGCAACATCATTCACTAATACATCATCAATATATAATTCTCCCGAAGTAATTTCTTCTAGTCCAGCAACCATTCTTAATGTAGTAGATTTTCCACATCCTGAAGGTCCTACGAATACGATAAATTCTTTGTCTTTAATGTTTAAATTAAAGTCAAAAACAGCTTGAACACCATTATCATAAACTTTATTCAATCCTTTGAATTGTAATTGAGCCATTTCATACATCTCCTTTGTTTTTTAAGTTGCTTTAATTATATAAAAAACAGTGATTTTTAACAATGTGCAACATGCACAAAATCACTGTTTTAAAAGTTATAAAGTAAATAGATAGCGTTGGCTCCTTTGAAGGTTTTTACGTTAATATTTGTCGCATCTATAAAGTTGTCAATACGATAATTCAATGTGTTACGATGCATATATAATTGTTTTGATGTCATGGATGAATTCATATTGTTATTAATAAATTCTCTTACCGTATGAATCACTTCTGAATTCACTTTTTCACTAACATATTTTATAATAGCTTTTTGTAATTCTACATTGTTTTTGACAACGACAAAAGTGATAAATTCTTCAAAATATATTACGCCAGATGGTACTTTTTTTATAAAAGATGATATCAAAGAAGCATCAATAAATTCACCTTCAGTATATGGTTCTACAAAAATAGTAACATCATCATTAAAGTCTTCAATTATTAATTCTCTAAACGCTTCATAATCCAAAGGATCCTCATTATAAAAATCAGTATCTAAAATCGTAAGAACATCTGTTTCCTGATTTTCAATGGCAAAAAAAGATCCCAAAGAGGAAAACAGTTCAATAATTTCCGTTGATAGATTTGGTTGATAAACATAAATCCTTCTTTTCATAATCAATCACCTAGTCAAATTATATCATTAAGTAATGTTTTTGTGAATGCATTTGTTCAATCCAAATTAAAACAGAAACACAGTATGTGCTTCTGTTTTAAAATACTCTTTATAAATCTTTGTATACTCTTACGATATTTTTTGTTGTAAAGCCGAAATACTCAATTGCAACTTCACCCGGTGCACTTACACCAAAACGATCAATACCATAAACATGATTTGCGAATCGATACCATAAATCTGAGGCACCCATTTCTAGTGCAAGGCGTTTTGTACAAGCACTTGGTAATATTTGCTCTTGATATTCTACTGGCATATTCTTAAAGATATCCATTGAAGGCATTGAAACGACACGAACAAAGATTCCTTCTTTTTCTAGTTCTTCTTGTACATCAATAGCCAGACCAACTTCACTACCAGTTGCGATAATGATTCCTTCATAATTTTCT
This sequence comes from Bacilli bacterium, assembly GCA_016936415.1. Lineage (GTDB taxonomy): Bacteria > Bacillota_I > Bacilli_A > Izemoplasmatales > Izemoplasmataceae > JAFGXW01. The sequence continues at coordinate 2,434 of JAFGXW010000042.1, forward strand.
TTGTCACTGATGACATAAGCACCTTTTTTGAAATCTTCATAGGTTGTTTCTTTTTTAACGATCAAATTTTGACGTGACAATGTAATCACAGAAGGTGTCTTTTTCGATTCCAAAGCGAAACGATAACTATATGCAGTTTCATTTGCATCACAAGGTCTTAACACGTTCACATTTGGTGTGGTTCTAAACATCGATAATTGTTCAATTGGTTCATGTGTTGGTCCATCTTCACCTACAGCTACAGAATCATGAGTAAATATATAAATCGATGGAATATTCATAATCGCAGCCATACGAACTGCTGGTTTTAAATAGTCTGCGAACACAAAGAATGCCCCGCTAAACCCTTTTAATCCATGTAATGTTAAACCATTTACCATCGCTGCCATTGCGTGTTCTCTCACACCGTAATTGATGTTTCTTCCCAAATGGTTTTCTTTTGTGAAATCACCATTGATCCCTTTTGCTTTTGTAGATTTTGTTAAATCTGCACTACCACCAATTAATTCGATTAAATGTTTTGATAAAGTTGTCAGAACTTTTCCACCAGTTACACGAGTAGCTTCGTTAGTTCCTACTTGAGATAATGGTAAAACTTCTTCAAAGTTAATATCCAATCTACCAGATAAAATATCTTCGAATTTTTGAGCCAAATCAGGATAAGCTACTTGATAGTTTTCAAGTAATTCTTCCCAATCAGTTAACGCATCTTCACCACGAACTACACAGTTTTGGAAAAAGTCTTGGTAGGCTTCTTCAGGAGCTGTGAACTCAGGATAGTCATAACCCAATCTCTTTCTCATATCATCTGTCTCTGCTTTTCCTAAAGGTGCACCATGTGTACCACTATCTCCAGCCAATGAAGATCCAAACCCTATGATTGATTTCACTTCAATAATTGACGGTTTATTAGTTTGTTTTGCTTTATCAATTGCAGCATTCAACTCATCTAAATCATTGGCATCATTTACTTTTGAATAATCCCAATTCATTGCTTCATATTTTTGTTGAATGTTTTCTGTATTTGCCCAAGCCAACGGACCATCAAGTTGAATATCGTTTGAATCGTATAAAACGATTAATTTTTCTAATCCAAGATGTCCCGCCAAACTCATCGCTTCTTGGGTAACACCTTCTTGTAAATCACCATCTCCACAAATGACATATGTATAATGATCTACCAAATTAAATCCTTCTTTGTTGAATGTCGCTGCCAAGTAACTTTCGGCAACTGCCATACCTGCTGCAATCGCAATTCCTTGTCCAAGTGGACCAGACGTAGAATCAATTCCCGATGTATGTAAATATTCTGGATGTCCTGGTGTCAAAGAATTCAATTGTCTAAATTGTTTTAAGTCTTCCATTCCAACGCCAAATCCTGCCAAATGTAACACAGGATATAACATACCTGTCCCATGACCGGCAGCTAATACAAAACGGTCACGATTAAACCACAACGGCTTATTCGGAGTGACTCGTAAATGTTTGGTGTAAAGTGAATAGATGATTGGCGCAGCACCTAACACAATACCAGGGTGTCCACTGTTCGCCTTATTGATGGCATCCATTCCTAAAAATCTAATTGCATTAATTGATTGATTCATGATTAATCTCCTTTATAAATATGTATTATAACACATTTGATTACGATTTCATTATACAAACAAAGCGTCATTTAAGCAAACGTTTGGAACTAATTACACAAAAAAAGAACCATATTTCACTATGGTTCCTTTGTGTTATGAATGTAAGATTTTTGATATCAAAGCTTTTTCTAGATCTGTGAAATGAAGATGTTCAATTGCCTTCAAGTTATCTTCTAATTGTGACAAACGACTAACACCCAATAAAACAGTTGAAATACCCTCTTGGACACAAGTCCACGAAACTGCCATTTGAGCCAAAGACTGTCCTCTCTTATCAGATATTTCTTTTAACTGTAATAATTTGTGCTTCAATTCTTCTGTAATATTATTTTCAGTTAAGAAAGGTACATCAGGATTTCCAACGCGTGAATCTCTTGGGACTTCCTTCAAATATTTTTCTGTCAATAATCCTTGAGATAAAATGCTAAACGGAATAATTCCAACGCCTTCTTTCACAAGTAAATCAACCAACTTCGTATCTTGAATCCAACGATCTAACATGGAAAATCTAGGTTGATGAATTAATAATTCAACACCATAACCACGTAAAATATGAATGGCTTTTTCGGCAAGTTCTGTAGGATAATTTGACAGTCCCACGTATAAAGCTTTACCTTGTTGGACAATATCAGCCAATGCTTTCATTGTTTCTTCTAATGGTGTATTTGGATCTGGGCGATGATGATAAAAAATATCAACATATTTTAATCCTAGGCGTTCTAGAGATTGATCCAGTGAAGCCATTAAATATTTTCGGCTTCCCCAATCTCCATAAGGGCCTTCCCACATTCCATAACCAGCTTTGGTAGATATGACTAATTGATCACGATATGGAGCAAGTTCTTCTTTTAAAATTTTGCCTAAATTGCTTTCTGCACTACCCCCAGGACGACCATAGTTATTAGCTAAGTCGAAATGCGTAATTCCATGATCAAATGCTGCAAGAACAATTTCTTTTACTTCTTCATATGGTTTTTCATGTCCAAAATTTTGCCAAAAACCCAAAGATAATTGTGGTAATTTTAAACC
>JAFGXW010000043.1 GCA_016936415.1 Bacilli bacterium
CCGGCTTAAGAGTTTTGTCATCCTCGGCCTTCCCTGGCCTCGGTTTTTAATAGTATTATTTGTAAAAAGGAGAAGTTATGAGTAAACATGAGTTCCAACAATTTTTGGATAATACTCCTAATCCACAATCAGAAAAGGACTTTAAAGATACTCAATTGAAAGAATGGAGGGATTATCTTGATAGCTTGTATAAAAGCATAGTTGATGAATGGATGAAGGATTTTATTAAAAAAAGTGAAGTTACTTATCGATTTAGGGAAATAACAATTTTTGAAGAATTTTCTGGAGAATATCCAAGTAGGGAACTTTGGCTAAATATTAAAAATCAAACTGTTCAATTTATCCCAATTGGAACAATGTTGATCGGGGCAAAAGGTAGAGTTGATATTCAAGGAAAAAATGGAAAAACATCTTTTATTTTAGTTGATAGGAAATTAACTGGTCCGAATATTCAAGTGAACGTATTTACTTCAGATAAAGAAAGAGAGGATTTTGAAAAAAAACAGAAATCTTTAAAGCCAGAACCTATATTGTGGACATGGAAAATTTTAAACAATAAGAATGGCATAAGATACATTGATTTGAATGAAGAAACTTTTTTTGATGTATTAATGAGCTTGATAAATGGTTAAAAAACTTTCTCGTTCTTATGCAGAGCGAACTCTTGATCAGATAAATCAGACTTACTATACGCTTAGCAAGTCTCTGACAATTAGTTTCTCGAATGAGGACTTTCTCAATGAAGATATTTTTCTGTTGAAAAGTCATTCAGAGATAGAAGATATAAGATCTGAAGAAATGATTGAAATTGAGCGCTATACATCTTTTGATATCTTATCCTCAATTGAGGCAATGTTTAAGGTTGACTATTTTTATCGGTGTGAAAACAAACTTAGAGATGAACTCTCAAGAGATTTTAGGGAGATATATAAGATACACAAAAAAAAAGTATCACTCAAAGATCATATTTTACCAACATGGACAAAGTATAATCCCTCTCAACTAATATTGAATGAACTAAATTCAATCTTCAAATATCGCCATTGGATAGCACATGGCAGATATTGGTTATTGAGAGTAAATGTATCAAAATATGATTTCAACTATTTAATGACTATTGCTCAAACGCTTGAGAACAGTATTGGATTTTATGGATTGAAACAATTGTAAGACAAACTTCCGAAAACGAAATATGGAGAAATCGATATTTGTGACCGACTTTCTTTTATACTTAGCCATTAAAAACATTCTATCTATGTAAATTGATAAAGAATGGTAATTATGAGATAATCAAGCATTCTCATTTTGGGAGGGTGGCAATGGAATATCTTAAGGTTGAACAAAATAATCAAGTTTCTTTAAATGATTCAATGATTATTGAGGGTGATGCATTACATGCACTTAGAGTCATTCCTTCCGAATCTATACAAAGTGTAATAACTTCTCCACCATATTGGGGATTGAGAGATTATGGTATTTCCGGGCAAATCGGTCTTGAGATTTCATTACCTCAATTTATCAATCATTTGGTGGCAATTTTTAATGAAATTAAAAGAGTATTACGAAATGATGGAATTTTATGGTTGAATATTGGTGATGGGTACACTAGTGGTAATCGTGGCTATAGAGCCCCAGATAAAAAGAATCCTGCACGAGCAATGACAATCAGGCCAAATACGCCAGAAGGATTAAAACCAAAAGATCTTCAAGGTATTCCTTGGAGGCTCGCTTTTGCTTTACAGGATGATGGTTGGTATTTGAGAAGTGATATCGTTTGGAACAAACCAAATGCCATGCCTGAAAGTGTTAAAGATCGACCTTCTCGTTCTCATGAGTATTTATTCATGTTCACCAAAAGCGAGAAATATTATTATGATACTGAATCAATTAAAGAAATTGGCAGTAATGGTAAATTAAGAAATCGCAGAAGTGTCTGGAGTATTCCTACACAAGCATTTTCTGGAGCGCATTTTGCAACTTTTCCCACTTCATTAATTGATCCATGTATCAAAGCATCAACGAAGAGTGGTGATTTTATACTCGATCCTTTTTTTGGATCAGGAACAGTTGGAGTTTCTTGCTTAGAGAATAATAGGAATTTTGTCGGAATTGAATTAAATCCTAATTATATAGAAATTGCTTTAGGTAGATTGAAAGCTAACGAACCAACAATTGTGAGGATCGCTTAAAATGAAAATTATTAATATTCCAGTTCCCGAATTACAAATTGATTTCTCTTATGCGCTAGGTCAGATTCGTAGTGTTTATTTACAAGAAGCATTGAGTCATACAGTTGAAGCAGTTGATTTACGACTTTTGGACAAGCAACTTTCTGATCTCGTTCCTCAGGAAATGTTGAAGGCAATTGCAAAATGTGGTTTGCGAGGTGAGTTGATATTTCCCGTACCTTGCTTATTAGAAAAGAATCCATATTTACTTGGTTATTATCGTCTTTTATTAGGATTCAGTCAGAAAGAATTTTATACATCAAAATTCGGACTTTCTGGTTTCAGATCTATGGAGATGAAAGGTCTTCTTACAAGAAAGAACTTGGAGGCAATCTCTTTTCTTTGCAATGGACTTATTACAAGCTTTTGTGCTTTAGTTAATGGAATTGGTATCAATCGTCTAAGTAAAGAATTGCTCGATGATTTAACTTTATTAACAGTCGGGCCACAATTAAGAGGCGGTGCTAACGTTCGGAAAGGTGTTGCAGGAATTGTTGATGTATTTGAAGCTATTCATAATATTGTTAAACATGCTGCAATTGAATCAACCACTAATAAAATCAAGATAAAAAATGCAGCTGGTCGCGAAGTTTTGATAGAATTTTCTCCAGATCCAGATATTGTGATTAGAGAAGAAATGAGTAAAGATAATATGAGGAATATAATAGCAATAGAGGTAAAGGCGGGGACTGATTTTTCAAATATTCATAATCGAGTAGGTGAGGCTGAAAAAAGTCATCAAAAAGCAAAATCAGTAGGTTTTGTTGAATGTTGGACTGTTGTCAATGTTGATAGAATAGATATTACAATGGCTCAAAGAGAATCGCCTTCTACAAATAGATTTTATCGAATATCGTCTTTGAATAATAAAAATGGAGAAGAGTACACTGACTTTCGGAATAGAATAATTGCTTTAACAGGAATTACATACAAGTGATCTGTATTACTAGCGGTTACCAAAGTACATCCATGTGCTTTGGTAAAATTGAAACCAGAAAAGCCGGGCACTAAACATAACAGGGCGTATATGCGGCGTCGCTTCGCTCCTTGGCCTTCGGCACATTTGCCCTGATGGGCAAACGTCATATACGCCCGAAACGTTATGCGCAAGGCCCTTTGGCCCACCCAAGACATAGGTAACGATTTAACTTCAGGACATAGGTAACACTTTACAGGAAAAAA
>JAFGXW010000044.1 GCA_016936415.1 Bacilli bacterium
AAATATCCATACCCAATACCTTGCATGATTCCACCATCTGCTTGGCCCATGATGATTCTTTCATCAATTGCCTTGCCAACGTCATATACACTCCATACTCCTTTCAAGCTTACTTGATAGGTCACAGGAGAGACTTCCACTTCAACAATATTTACACCCCATGAATAAGCTGGATAAGCATCACCGATAAAGTGTTCTTCATCCCACTTAATATAAGAAGGTTGTTGATACTGTTCCTGCACAATAATTTCTTTATTAGCGATCCATTGTTCTTTAAGCTTTTTAGCAGCTCTTGCCACTAATCCACCAACAATCATAATGGTTCTTGATGCAACGGTTGGTCCACTATCTGGAACCAAATCTGTATCTGGATTATTATAGATGATTTTTGACAGCGGTATTTGAAGAACTTGGGCCACAATTTTAATCATCGTGGTTTTAACACCTTGACCCATATCAACCGCAGCAATTAAAATATGAACATTGTCCTCTGTATCTTTTTTTAGTTTGACAACTGCATTTATGTGTGTAGATTCTCCGCTTCCAGTGAAACCACAACCATGTAAAAACCAACTCATTCCAATTCCTTTGAAACTGTCTTTTTTACTATATTCCTGAATTTTATGACGATAATCAGACATCTCAATTGCTTTATCGATCATATCATTCATAATAATCGGATCTCGAAACAGACCATTTGTTGATGTAGGATCTCCTTCTTTTGCCAAATACTTAAGACGAAGTTCTAGAGGATCCATATTCAGTTCTTTGGCAATATGGTGTATAAACATTTCCACTGCGAATAACATCTGTGGTGCTCCAAAACCTCTAAATGCACCGTTTGGTACTGTATTTGTCAAAAACACATCTCCATCAACGGATAAATTTTCTATGGTATACGCTCCCGTACAAGCAATGAGTGCACGCGATAGCACAACACCACTCAATCCAATATATGCTCCTGCGTCAAGTCCTACATTCGAATTGAACCCTAAAATTTCATTATTTTTACCAATTGCAGCTTCCATCACAATTTTTGCAGGATGACGTTTGGTTGTCACTTCCATATCTTCTTCACGTTCATAAATTAATTTAATGGGTTTTCGAATTTTGTGTACCGCAACTGCAAGCTGACATGCAATTAAAGATGGAAATTCTTCTTTTCCACCAAAAGCGCCTCCAACAACTGCTTGTTGAACACGAACATCTTCTGGATTACAGTCTAGAATCGAAATAACAGCATTCTTAACATAATACGGACACTGAATAGAACCAATCAACGTGATTTTACCAGCTTCATTATAAGCAATCATACCTTGTGGCTCTATATAGAGCTGTTCTTGATATCCTGTTTCATAATCAAAAGAAATGACTTTTCTAGCATCTTTAAATGCATTGGTTGGGTCACCTTTTGTAAAATGATAATGAATGGCACTATTTGAAAAATCATAGGTTGGTACTTCTTCGTTATATTCGACAATTGTTTGATTGATTAATTCAATAATGGTCTCTTTATTTGGACCAACAAACAAAGAAATTGGTTCTAAATAATGATTGATTTGTTTTTCAACAAAAACAGGACAATCTTCAAAAATAATTTTCACAAAGTTTTTCCCCGGAATATCATGATAATCAATCACGTAGTATCCCTCTGGAAGTTTTGGATAAGAAATGCTTTTGATTGTTCCTTTGACAATTTTACTGCGCAATGTTTTGGCATATAGCATTCCTGGTATCTTCATATCGCTAACGTAGCTAGCCTTACCGGATACTTTATCTACATTGTCAATTTTATTGATCGATTTACTGATATCATCCAACAAAATCATCTCCTTATAGTATTTTTTTATTTAATCGCTTTGACAGGACATTTAGAGATACATAATCCACAACCAAAACACTTGTCAGGATTAAACGTAATTTGTTCTTTAAAATCAATTGCGAAGTATGGACAAATCTTTGTACAAAGCATACATTCTGTACATTTTTCAACAATTAATTCTGGTAGTACAGGGGTATAGACAACTTCTTTATTTAATGAGGTTTGCATCACTTCTTCGACACTTTCAAATCCATATTTAGCAAGTGCAATTGGGAGATCTTTAATGATTTTTGCATATAAATCTTTCCCCTTCAACATTGCACCACTCAACATTTGAACACCACTCGCTCCTGCAAGTAAAAATTCAATCACATCATCTGCACTTTTTACACCACCAACACCAATTACCGTAAAATCATGCAATGCTTGTTTAATGGTATACACTGTTGCCAATGCCAAGTTTTTAATAGCCGGTCCACTTGTCCACGCAAAACCATCCGCATTTCCATATCGGATAGAACGCGTTTCCACATCGATTTTCATGGTTGGTCCAAGCGAATTAATCGCAACCAGTCCGTTTGCTCCAGCATTTCGAACCGTTTCTGCGAAGAGGACAGGATTAGGAATATGTGGACTTATTTTCATATAAAATGGTTTGGATGTGTGAGAGCGAATCATTTGAACCGTTTGCTTAATCACAGACAAGTCAGTTCCTACATAATGTGTCGAAACTTCAAAAGCATCCGCAAATGGATCCAATAATGGAATTAAAATCTCCATATCTTCCTTGGTATACCCAACACTAATAATCAATGGCTTATCACTATGTTTTTTTATCTGTGGTAAAAATTCATTCACCCAAACTTCTTTTGAATGTTCACTCCATAACTCTGAGTTCATTACATATTCTTTGTCTCCATAAATACAAGGTCTTGGAATATGAGGTTCTTTTGTCGAAATGGTTTTTGATACCAAAGCCCCACAATCACTGTCATGCATAAATATTAATTTTTCCGCATCTCCAACCAATGGTCCAGATGCAGGCATCAAAGGATTTGATAATACCAATCCATCAAAACTAGTTTTTAAGTTCATCACGATTCTCCTTTTCAATTTTAGTCCAACA
>JAFGXW010000045.1 GCA_016936415.1 Bacilli bacterium
AAAATTAGTTTTGCGTATCGCGCTTTAGGAGGAAAATAATGAAACGTACAGATTATATTTCATGGGATACTTATTTTATGGGTGTTGCCTTGCTTTCTGCAAAACGCTCGAAAGATCCTACCACTCAAGTGGGAGCTTGCATTGTAAATGACAAAAAACGCATTGTAGGGATTGGATACAACGGGTTTCCTTATGGTGTTGAAGATGATACATTCCCATGGGGAAAAGATGATGAGTGGTTGGATTCGAAATATCCTTATGTGGTTCATGCTGAGCCAAATGCAATTTTAAACGCTACAGTGAGTTTAGAAAATGCAACACTATATGTGACATTGTTCCCATGTAATGAATGTACCAAATTAATCATTCAAAGTGGAATCAAAGAACTTGTCTATTTAGAAGATAAATATCATGACCGCGATTCTTTTATTGCTTCAAGAAGAATGTTTGATAGTGCGAAAGTTGTGTATCGTCAATTACCTAAAATGGACATTACCATCACGGAATGAAACAGACAATTGCTTCATATAAAAAACTGATTATTGGTTTTTTTATCCTATTTGTACCGCTAATGACTTTAGCGTTTTTTCCAATGAAATACACATTATTGGCACCAGGATTTACGGATGATGTCAGTGACTTTATCGTGATTGAAAATGGGGAAAAAGAAACGGGTAGTTTTCATACAACAAGTGTCATTCAATTACAACGAATTAGTGTTTACCAGTATTTATTATCTAAAATAAATCATACCGTAACAGCAACACCTTATCCTGATTATTATGATAATTTAGACATAAATGACCTTGATATCATGAGTTATTTAATGAAAGATGATTCGCTGCAAACAAGTTTAATCAACGGTATTTTAAAAACGTCAGAAGAATTGACATATGAGTCGCATTTAACAGTATATTTAACCTATCGTCATCTTAGTCCAAACACATTAGAAATTGGTGATCAAATCATCAGTGTGAATGGTAGTGACGATATTCTTGGAGAAATATACAATCTTTCATGTGAAGATTCCGCAATTTTCGAAGTGCGTCGCGATAATGAAATCATGGAGTTTACAGTTTCGAAAAACAAGGTAAATGAAACAACTTGCAGTATTGGAATTGCGCTATATTACTATTCTGAAATATTAGAAACATCGGTAGAATACAGTTTGATTGACACCAACACTGGTGGACCTAGTGGAGGGTTATTACAAGCGTTATATGTATACAATGAATTGACTGAGTTTGATTATTCTCATGGCTTAAAAATTGGTGGTACAGGTACAATTAATATTGACGGAAGTGTTGGCTATATAGGTGGCATTAGACAAAAGATTATCACTGCGATTCACAACCATATTGATGTGTTCTTTGTCCCGCATCTTACTGATTTAGACAATGATAATTATATCGAAGCACTCAAAACATATAACACGTTTGAAACCGATATGATTTTGGTCGGTGTTTCCACGTTCGATGAAGCTCTTTTATTCTTAGAAGAATATGGAGGTGGACAAGAATGAAAAAAGTTACGACCTTAAAACAAATCAAGGAGTATTATGTCACAGGACAAATTGCCAAAAGTTTATTACTTGGATTTTTGTTTTTCTTGTTCCCCACTATTTTACTTTCATCATTCATGGTTCTTTCTGTTTTACTTTCTATTTATTACTTGTTATACTTTTTAATAGGGTTATTTATTATCTTGATTTTTTTATCATTTTTAACCAATAAAGTAACGATTAAGACATTGATTAGCTACCGTTACTTACCAGATATTATTGATTACAAAAAACTTTACATAAGACTTTGTATTGCTTCTGCAATCGAACTCATTGTTTTGTTGATTGTTATCGTTTGTATTTTATACATATTCATACTATAAAAAGAGGTGTTATTTATGAAAAAGAAATACGTGATTATTGTGGTTGGGGTTCTATTACTCGTTGCGTTCGATCAATTATCTAAATATATCATTGTTCAAAATCTGAATTTAGGGGAAAACATTCAAATTATTAAAAATTTCTTCTATATTACATCAAGAAGAAACAATGGGGCTGCATGGAGCATTTTATCCGGAAATATGACAATATTTTATTTCATAACCGCACTTGCTTTTATCTTGTTTTATTATTTATGTAGAGATGTTGATTTTAAAAATAAAAAAATGTATTCTATCGCTTTTATTTTATTGGTTGCTGGAACCATCGGTAATTTTATTGATCGCTTGTTATTCCAAGAAGTGGTTGATTTCTTAGATTTTTATATATTCAATTATGATTTCCCGGTATTTAATATTGCTGATATGTGTTTGGTTATCGGGGTTTTCATGTTTGGTTATGACGTATTGAAAGAGGAAGTGCTTCATGGAAAAACGAATCGTTGATATAGAACATAATTTAGAACGAATTGATAAATACCTAAGTGAGATGTTAGATTACTCACGAAGTAAAATACAAGCGATGATTAAAGAAGATTATATTTTAGTAAACGATGATGTTGTCAAATCAAACTACAAAGTGAAAACAGATGATATCATTACGATAGAAGAAATGGAAGACAAAGAAATCGAGTTAATCCCTGAAGATTTACCATTGCGTATTGTTTATCAAGATTCCCATTTACTGGTGATTGACAAAGATTATGATATGGTTGTTCATCCTGGAGCTGGTAATAAAAGTGGTACACTTGTGAATGCATTGTTATTTCATGTCAAAGACTTAAAAGCAATTAAAGGGGAAATTAGACCAGGAATTGTGCATCGTATTGACAAAGAAACCAGTGGATTACTTGTTGTCGCAAAAGATGAAAAATGTGTGGAAGATTTAGGAGAACAACTCAGGCTAAAAACCGTGAATCGAAAGTATTTGGCACTTGTGGAAGGTGTCATACCTCACAATTTAGGAAAAATTACAGCGCCAATCGGTAGAGATCCCAAAAACCGTCAAAAAATGGCTGTTGTCGATGGTGGTAAAGAAGCTGTAACGAATTTTACAGTTGTTGAACGATTTAAACACAATACATTGATTGAGTGTGTTTTAGAAACAGGTAGAACCCATCAAATTCGCGTTCATTTGAATTATATTGGATTTCCTTTAGTTGGTGACCCAAAATATGGATTGCGTAAGACAGACACAACAAATGGGCAATACTTGCATGCGAAAACACTTGGATTTGTCCATCCGATCACCAAAGAATATATGGAATTTCATTCTGATTTACCAACATATTTTACGGAATATTTAGCAACACTAAGGGAGTAATGTGTTATGGCAGATATTTATTTACACGCAAAACTTGCAAAAGAAGTCATTGCTTCAATGGATTATGATTTCAATGAACCTCTTGTGTGCAACGCAGCACAAGGTCCAGATCCACTGTACTATAACTTCTTTCATAAAGAACATGCAAGTTATCGTTATTTGGCAGATCGCATGCATGATACAACAACCGATCAATTATTCATCAATATGATTCATTATGTCAAAAACAATCTAACCCAAAATACTTATTCATTTTTAATTGGATTTATTTGTCATTACGCACTAGATGTCAAAATTCATCCCTACATTTACTATAACGTTGGTGTCTATCAAAAGGATATTCCAGAAACACATCAATACCGCGGATTACATTTGAAATTTGAACGTTCTGTTGACGCTGTATTGATTGAAAGAGATTTGGGATATAGTGCACGCAAAATTGATTTGGTAAAGAAACACTTCCCACTTAACAACGTTCCATTTGATGTACAAGGTATTATGGAATACGTCATAGAAAAAACCTACCAAAAAAGTGGTGGCGGTATGATGTATCAAATCAGTACCAAAGAAATGTCGAAGATTGTAAAACGTTTTGTAAAAGATCAGACAGGCGTTAAAAAAATGATTTTTAAAACAATTGATTTATTCAATCATAAACAAGATTTGTTTTATCAAGACATGTCTATGTTTGCACATATTGAAAACTATGATTATTTAAATTTAGAACAAAAACCATGGCATCATCCTGTGACCAACCAGCAATATCACTATTCGGTGATAGACCTCTATGACCAAGCTGTAATTTTTGCGCAAGATTTAATCGCAAAAACAAATGCTTATATTTGGGAAAACAAAGACATTGACCTAAGAGAGGTCTTTACAAATCTTTCGTTTAATTCAGGCTTGCCTTGTGACCACAATAAACCAATGAAATATTTCAATAATTATCGAAAAAGAACAACATAAAAAGTTGTTTTTTTTTATAATTTTTTTTAATAACTGAAAACCGTTTGTAGGAGTAGACTATAGACAGTTTTCACAAAATAGGGGGGCTTGTATCACGAAAATATTTTGAGTATAATAGGTTCAAAAACAGTTTGGAGGTGGAAGAATGGAAGAGTATCGTATTTATCGAAACATTATTTGTATTGATTTAAAAAGTTTCTATGCATCGGTAGAATGCGCTGATAGAGGGCTTAATCCATTCACAACACCTCTTGTTGTTGCGGATCGTACACGATCCAATGGTAGTGTTGTCTTAGCAGTCACCCCATACCTCAAAAGACGTGGTGTGAAGAGTAGATGTCGCGTTTATGAACTCCCTGATGACAAATCAATTATTTTCGCAAAACCACGTATGAATTTATATTTAGAGTATTCAACAAGGATTATCGAGATTTACCTAAAATACGTTTCTTTTGAAGATATGCATATTTACTCTGTAGATGAGGTGTTTCTTGATTTGACCACCTATTTAAAATATTATAATAAAACCGAAGAAGAAGTTGCAGCGATGATTTTGGAGGACATCCTAAAAACCACTAAGATACCCGCAACTTGTGGGATTGGTCCAAATATGTTACTCAGTAAAATTGCTTTGGATATTGAAAGCAAAAAATCTCCTACTTTCATTGCGAAATGGACCTATGACGATGTACCTACCAAATTGTGGAGCATTACCCCCTTGTCTAATATGTGGGGGATTGGGTTTAACATGGAACGCAATTTGAATCGTCTAGGAATTCGCACAATAGGAGAACTTGCACATTATCCACTAGAACGTCTTCAAAAATTTTATGGCATCATGGGAGAAGAATTATATCATCATGCCCATGGGATTGATATGTCAATCATCAATGAGAAATTAGTCTATAAACCTTCATCAAAAAGTTATGGACTTGGCCAAACATTGTTCCGTGATTATTACGGAGATGATGTGACACAAATCATCTTAGAAATGACAGATGAAGTGACAAAACGTTTGCGTCAGGGAAACAAAAAAGCATACACCATTAATCTGGCGCTTATGTATTCTAAAGATTCTAAAGGTGGATTTAACCGTCAGTTAACCCTAACTTTCCCAACCAATAACGAATCAGAAATTTATCATTCTTGTCTTCAAATTTTTGATGAATTTTATGATGGATCACCGATTCGAAAAGTATCCATTAGGGTTACAAATTTAGTAGAAGAATACTACGTTCAATTGAATTTATTTAGAGACATGAATCAAGTGGTAAAAGATCATTTGCTTCATTCGTCTATCGATAACATTAAATTCAAATACGGTAAAAATGCGATTTTAAGAGCATCTAGTCTGACTGAGGCTTCTACTATAAAAGCGCGTAACACGATGGTAGGTGGACACCATGGATAACTATTTGTATCGCGATCGTAAAATGATGAAATGGATGCCGTTTAATGCCTTGTTAGAACAAGGGGACCATCTTAGCGAATTATTACGAGGTAGAACTCGTATTGATATGCCAGTACTTAGCCCAGATCAAGAAGCAGAGTTAAACTATAAATTAGAGGTGTCATACTTATTCAAAAATGAGATTATACTTCGCTATTACGAGGATGGTAGTATTCATGAGATACAAGGTGTTATTGTGCGTACAGATATAATGAATAAACTCATTTTCATAGATAAATATGCACTTTCTGCCAACCAAATTGTTGATATTGAAGTGTTATAAGTTAAAAAAAGGGAGACAATTTTGTCTCCCTTTTTTTTCATATTAATGATATAATAGACTACCGAGGTGAGACAATGATACAAACTAAAAATATCGCGACAAAACAAATGCTTAGAACAATATCTATGATGCGTGTTATTCGTAAAATCACAAAAAAAACACTGTTTGGACTAACGAAAGATCGTCCGCAAGTTTTTGTCTTGCCAAAACGTAAATTACAGAAACATCATTTGATTGAAGTAACTGAGTTTGCACATTTAAAAACAGTTATCTTCCATTCAAACGAGAAGTCTCACCATCATCTAATCTATCTTCATGGTGGAGCATATCAATTAAAAGGGAAACAAAATCATTACCAATTTATCGCAGATTTAAAACAAAAATGTCAAGGAACCATTTCTTTCATCGATTATCCAACAAGCGAAGAAGCAACGGTGCTAGAAACAGTGTCAAAAACAAAAGAAGCAATCATTTCACTCATTCAACAATATCCAACTATGAATTTTTATCTAGCAGGAGATAGTGCTGGAGGAGGACTTGCACTAGTACTTTATCAATTGTTAAGTAAAGAAAATATTACGATCAAACATCTGTTTTTAATGTCTCCTTGGGTTGATCTTACAATGTCAAACTCTGACATTGATCGTCTTACTTCCAAAGAATTTATGTTCACCAAAGAAGAGCTTCAACTCGCTGCGATTACATATGCTGGAGAAACGGCATTAAACCATGTTTATTTATCACCAATCTACAATGACTGTTTTAATGTAGAACACATAACAATATACGCAGGCAAACGTGATATCCTTTATCCTGATATTTTAAAATTTGTACAGACAAATCCAAAAATACAGTTGTTTGAATATCCGCTCTTACCACATGTATTTCCACTTTTCCCAGGGAAAGTAGAACGCAATGATGTCATCCAAAATATCGCTTATCAAATCAACCAAAGCTTGATATAATACAAAATGCTTACAAATTTTTTAATAGGAGGAGTGCTACGAAAGTAGTGTGCGCATATGGAAAAATACTTATTTTTATTTATGATTTACGCCATCATTGGTTGGTTATGGGAAACACCATATGTGTCAATCAATGAAAAGAAATATGTCAATAGAGGATTTTTAAGAGGACCCTATATTCCGATTTATGGTTCGGTTTGTGTTACGTTAATCCTAAGTATGACATTATTTGATTCGTTTAATCAAAATAACCCATTTATCATTATAATTGAAATCATGTTTGTCGCATTAATCTCTGCGATTTTCGAGTATACAACATCATATATATTAGAAAAAGTATTTAAAACAAGATGGTGGGATTATACATATCGAAAGTATAATTTAAATGGGAGAATCGCATTAGATTATACAGTCTTATTTGGAATTGGTGGCTATCTGTTATGGCGTTTTGTGAATCCTGTTTTTTCTACACTATTTGCGAATATAGCATCAAACCATATGATGATATTACT
>JAFGXW010000046.1 GCA_016936415.1 Bacilli bacterium
AACATGAGCCGCAATGATTTTAGCCATTTCTTGACTATTAATTGGATATAATTTATCCGCTCTCTTACTCTCTACTTTAAAAGTTACTAATTTTTCAGTAACCTCGTTCTTTACTAGTTTTAGGGCATGTTCTTTGATGCTATCGACATCACGAGAACATTTCATAACCAAACTATAACTAGAAAGTCCAGATACTTTATCAAGACCCTTTAAAATCTCTTCATGATTTTCACCGTTCAACACAACATATAAACGGTCATGATTTTTTTCTAATACTACATTTGGATTGTTTATTTTTTCTTTTATCAAACTATTCACACGTTCAATAAACATTTTTTTATTTTTTCCTTTTAATGTCAAATCACCATATCTGACAAGTATACGATCATACATCCATATCACTCCTTCAAAAACATTATAATTCTATCATAATTAGTTGCTTTTTTATATGTTTTTATTTAAAATCTTTATGGGTGATAATATGTTTGTAAAAATAGAAAAAAGCGAAAACAAAATCAAAAATTACGAAACATTACTTGAAAATCTCCAATACTATTTGGTTCCATCTGATACGCTAATCACAAATCTTTCCAACTTAAGTGCCTATTTAAACTACTTTCTAGATGATATCAATTGGGTTGGATTCTATTTATATGATGGTGAAAAACTCTACCTTGGACCATTTCAGGGTCTTCCAGCATGCACTGAGATAAAAGTAGGTGTTGGTGTATGTGGAAAAAGTGCATTAGAGCTTGAAACTATTGTTGTGGAAGATGTAGATTCTTTCCCTAGTCATATTGCTTGTGATTCAGCTTCAAAAAGTGAAATCGTTGTACCAATTCTCAAAAATAATATCTTAATTGGTGTCTTAGATATTGACAGTCCAGTACTGAGACGTTTTGATTTGGATGATAAATTTTTTCTAGAAAAAGTAATAGAGAAATTAGTTGACATTTTATAATACTTTCTATATAATTGGTAATGCGCATGTGTAATAAAGGCAGCTAAATAATGAATTTCATTAACTGCTGAATGTTCCGAAAAGGTTTGTAAGTAGTCTCCGCTGACGAGATGGAAACATTAAAACATTCTGATTAATAGATCGTTATTACTCTTTGCAAAAAAATAAAAAGGAGGAATACATTATGTCACGTTATACCGGTCCAAGCTGGAAGATTTCAAGACGTTTAAAATATTCTGTTACTGAAACAGGTAAAGAATTATCAAGACGCCCATACGCTCCAGGACAACATGGACAAAAAAGATCAAAAATTAGTGAGTACGGAGTTCAATTACAAGAAAAACAAAAAGTTAGATTTACTTACGGAGTGAGTGAAAGACAATTCAAGAAAACATTTATTGAAGCTAAAAAAATGCTTGGTAAACAAGGTGAGAATTTCTTAACTTTACTTGAGTCAAGAGTTGACAATTTAGTATTTAGAGCTGGATTTGCTAAAACACGTCGTCAAGCAAGACAACTTGTAAATCATGGACACGTTTATGTAGATGGAAAAAGAGTTGACATTCCATCATACAGATTAACTCCAGGGCAAATATTCTCACTAAGTGAAAAAGCAAAAAAATTCGATATCGTATTGAATAGCTTAGAAGCTGTTGTAATTAGACCTGAATATGTTAGTTATGATGAAAACAAAGGTCAAGTTACATACGTAAGATATCCTGAAAGATCTGAAATCTTATCAGATATCAAAGAAAACCTAATCGTAGAGTTCTACAACAGATAGTAATTAGCCACTCATTGAGTGGCTTTTTTTTATATAAAAAAAAGATGATTTCGAGAAATCATCTTTATAATTTATTTTACTGCTGCATTAACCATTTGAATGAAAGCTTCAACCTCTAAACTAGCTCCACCAATTAAAGCTCCATCTATGTCAGACATACCAAGTAACTCTTTAATGTTTCCAGGTTTAACAGATCCACCATATTGAATGCGTAATTCTTCTGCAGTTTCTTCATCGTATAAATCTCTCACCACATTACGAATTGCCTTAATTGCATCATTCGCTTGGGTAGATGTCGCAGTTAATCCTGTTCCGATTGCCCATATTGGTTCATAAGCAATGACAAGAGTCTTTACTTGTTCTGTTCCCAATCCTTTCAGATCTAACACAACTTGATTTTTCACAAATTCATCCGTTTGATTACTTTGTCTTGTTTCTAAACTTTCACCAACACATAAAATTGGTTTTAATCCATAACGAAACGCTTGATGTATTTTTTTATTGATTGCTTCATCAGTTTCATTGAAATACGCTCTTCTTTCGCTATGCCCAATGATTACATATTCAACACCAATATTTTCTAGAAGTGGTGCGCTTATTTCTCCAGTAAATGCTCCATTATCCGCGTAATGCATGTTTTGAGCACCAATACGTAATGAATCTCCTTGTCTTCTTACAAGATCTCTTAAGATTGGAGATTGTGCACAAATTACACTATCGACAAAATCATTTGATGGTAATTTTAAATTTACATTGTAAACAAATTGTAATGCTTCGTCTCTGGTTTTAAACATCTTCCAGTTTCCAGCAATAATCGGTTTTCTCATTTTTTCACCTTATCCTATTAATTTTTCTACGTCTTTAATTGCATCTTCAGCTTTTTCACCAATAGCGACTAAGCGAACATTTTCACCGCTTGGAACTGCAAGTGACATCAAACCTAAAATTGATTTTACATCTACAGTATGGTCTTTATATTCTAATTTCATGTCCACATTATATTTTGATG
The DNA here is from genome assembly GCA_016936415.1 of Bacilli bacterium. GTDB lineage: Bacteria > Bacillota_I > Bacilli_A > Izemoplasmatales > Izemoplasmataceae > JAFGXW01. Next base: position 2,755 of record JAFGXW010000046.1, read on the forward strand.
CAGCTCGAACAACTTTCGAAGCAAGTAATGCATGTAATCCCGCTGTACTTTTAATAATTACAAATTTTTCCATAATTACCCCTTTCTAAAACATCGGAGGAGTACTAACCCATAGCACTACCGACTTTTCTTTTGAATTATTTTCTAAATAATGAAATTTATTTGCTATGTAGTAAAATGAACTTCCTTCATTTACCGTATAACGTTTTTTTCCAAGAATCAAAATAATTGATCCTTTCAAAACAAAACCAAATTCTTCACCTGAATGTGCATCATCCTCATGACTCTTACCTCCCGGTTCGAGTTCAAGAATGATAGGTTCCATTTCATATTTTTGTGCATTTGGTACAATCCATTTAATTTTATTTTGTAACTCTTCATCGAATTTTTCATAAAAATCTTCAGATGTAAAAACATAAGCTTCTTCTTCTGAATCATTGAAGAATTCACCCAAACTACTTCCTAAGACTTCAAGTATATCTGTCAAAGTAGAGATGGAAGGTGAAGTCAAATTGTTTTCTATTTGTGAGATAAAACCTTTTGTTAATTCGCAACGATTGGCTAGTTCTTCCTGTGTTAGACTATTTTCAAGTCTAAGTTGCTTAATCTTAACTCCAATTTCATCAATTAGCATCTTATAAATCGTCTATGCAAGCTACACCAGGTAACTCTTTACCTTCTAAATATTCAAGTGATGCTCCACCACCTGTAGAGATGTGAGTGAATTTGTCAGCATATCCAAGTTGAATTGCCGCTGCAGCACTATCTCCACCACCAATGATTGTTGTTGCATCAGTTAATTTACTAAGCGTTTCACAAACACCAATTGTACCCAAAGCAAAATTACTAAATTCGAATACACCAACCGGACCATTCCAAACAACTGTCTTCGCATCAGCTAATATTTCTTTGTACAATGAAAGTGTTCTTGATCCAATGTCTAATCCCATTTCATTTGGTTTAAACGCATCGAATTTTACACTTCTAATCTCTGCATCATTTGAAAATTCTTTGGTTACTTTAAAATCAACAGGTAACACTAATTTCCCTTTTCCAAGTTCAAGTAACTCAGTTGCCAAATCAAGTTTATCCATTTCACAAATTGAAGATCCAATTTCCAATCCTTGTGCTTTCATGAATGTGTAGCTCATTCCACCACCGATAAGAATTTTATCTGCTTTTGTTAATAAATTTTTGATAACTCCGATTTTATCCCCAACTTTTGCTCCACCTAAAATTGCCACAAAAGGTCTTTCAGGATTATCAACCGCTCCACCAATAAATTTAATTTCTTTTTCTAACAAGAACCCTGCAGCAACTTCAGCAATATTACTTGCAATTCCACAGTTTGAAGCATGTGCACGATGTGCAGTTCCAAAAGCATCATTTACAAATACATCTCCAAGAGATGCCCAATATTTTCCTAATTCAGGATCATTTTTCGATTCTTTTTTACCGTTAATGTCTTCAAAACGAGTGTTTTCAAACATTAATACTTCTCCGTTATGCATAGCTTTAATAGCTGTTTCAAGCTCTACGCCTCTAGTAAAAGGTACAAATTTAACTTTTTTCTTTAACAGTTTTTCAAGTTCTTTTGCAACTGGAGATAAACTTTTTCCAGCTTTGTCTGTTTCTTCTTTCACACGTCCAAGATGTGAGAACAATACAACCTTACCATTACGTTCCATTACATATTGAATCGTAGGTAATGCTTGAATAATTCTATTGTTATCTGTAATAACTGAATCTTTCATTGGTACATTAAAGTCAACTCTAATTAAAACTGTTTTACCTTCAACGTTTAAATCTCTAACTGTTTTCTTTGCCATTCTTCATTCCTCCGATTTATTTCATCACACTCATTATACTAAAATTACTACAATAATTCAACAATATCACCTGTTTGTAAACACTTTCTTTTTAGCAAAATTTTTGATTATTTAAATATTCAATTATTATTTTTATTTTTGAATGTTGCTTCATGATTTTTTCATAACTCACATCCATGATTTCTTCTTCCAGATTAGTAAATATAAATCTAGTGTGGGTCTTGCTCACCTTTTTTACACTGATTACTGCAAAATAGTTTACTAATACTGTATTACTCTCTCTGATTGATTTTGTTGAATATAAAATCAAACTCTGGTTAATGTAAATTGGAATGTTTCTTTTTTTGGGAAGTA
>JAFGXW010000047.1 GCA_016936415.1 Bacilli bacterium
TATTCAGAAGCATTATCAATTTCCGATCAAGTTCATTTGGTATATTTTTATAGTTCTACTTGTGGACATTGTTATGAGTTAAAACCTCGAATACTATCTTTCTTTGGTGGGTTATCTGATGTCGAATTCTATATTCTTGAAATCAATGGTGCAAATAGAGATGTATTGATCCCTGAATTAATTGGGGTTCCAACGTTGTTTTTGGTTATCGATCATGTGATAGTTGAATCTTATATTGGAACCATTAATATCGCAAAATTCATTACAGATTATCAAGCTGGAACAATCGATCTCTCAAATGATTAAGGAGTATATATGGAATCAACTAAAAAAATAAAAACAGTAGATGAGTATATTTCACAATTTCCCAAAGACATACAAGATATTTTAAAAGAGATTCGCGAAGTCGTAAAATCGGCAGCTCCTTTGGCAGAAGAGAGAATCAGTTATCAGATGCCAACTATGTCACAAAACGGGAATATAGTTCACTATGCAGCATGTCAGAAACATATTGGGTTTTATCCTGCAAGAGTAGAGCGATTACCTTTTCAAGATGAACTTGCAAATTATGTCCAAACAAAGGGTTCTATTCACTTTCAATATGGGGAAAAAATACCATATGATTTGATTGAAAAAATTGTGAAATTTCGTGTTTTAGAGAATGAAATGAAAGTTAAAAAATAAGTTTATATCAGAAAAGCGTAGGCTCGATTTGATTTATTCATAGAGCCTACGCTTTTTATGTTATAATATGAGTGGTGATTTAGATGAAAGATTTTGTAACCGTAATAGGTGCCGGTTTAGCCGGATGTGAAGCAAGTTATCAACTTGCGAAACAAGGTATTAAAGTAAAATTATATGAAATGCGTCCTACAAAATTAACACCTGCGCATAAGACTGGTTTATTTGCTGAACTGGTTTGTTCGAATAGTTTACGCGCAGCTGGATTAGAAAATGCTGTGGGATTATTAAAACAAGAGATGAGAATGCTTGATTCTTTGATCATTCGTTGTGCGGATGCAACGAGTGTCCCTGCAGGGGGAGCACTCGCTGTAGATAGAGACTTGTTTAGTGAACTTGTCACAAAGAGTATTCGTGAGAATCCACTCATTGAAGTTATTGAAGAAGAACTCACTGAAATTCCAGAAGGACCCGTCATAATCGCGAGTGGTCCTTTAACCAGTGATGCACTTTCTGAGTCGATTAAGAATTTAATTGATGAAGAATATTTGTATTTTTTTGATGCGGCAGCTCCGATTGTCGAATATGATTCTATTGATTTAGATGTCTGTTATCGCAAAAGTAGATATGATAAAGGTGAAGCGGATTATTTGAACTGTCCGATGACAAAAGAACAATACGATATTTGGTATCGTGAGTTAATCAATGCCAAAGCTGTGGAACAAAAAGAATTTGAACTCAAGGTTTTTGAAGGTTGTATGCCATTTGAAGAAATTGCACGTAGGGGATACCAAACACTATTATTTGGACCGATGAAACCAGTAGGATTAAAAACGCCTGAGGGAGAAAAACCTTACGCTGTTGTACAACTACGTCAAGATAACAAAGAAGGAACCTTGTATAATATTGTAGGTTTCCAAACGCATTTGACATTTGGAGAACAAAAAAGAATCATTCGTATGATTCCTGGACTTAGCGAAGCAAGTATTGTAAGATATGGTGTTATGCACCGTAATACGTTTATCAATGCACCAAAAGTGTTGACTAGAACATATCAATTTAAAGAGGATAAGAATATCTTCTTTGCTGGGCAAATAACTGGTGTAGAAGGGTATGTAGAGAGTGCTGGTAGTGGACTTGTTGCGGGAATTAACATGGGAAGAAATATTTTAGGAAAACCTCAGATTGTCTTTCCTGAATCAACCATTATTGGTTGTGAATCCTATTATTTAGCAACTGCGAGTATTTCAGATTTTCAGCCAATGAATGCCAATTATGGTATTCTTCAAGATTTGGACATTCCGCACAGTAAAAAAGATAGAAAAAGATTATACATGGAACGTTCATTACAAATCATGAACGAGATCATAATAGAGATAAGTAAATAAAGAGGTGGTTTTCTTGACGAATCAAGAACTGATCACATTATTTAAAATGTATTTAGATTCTGAGAAGCAATATAGTGAAAATACATCAGTATCATATATTGATGATCTTTACACATTGGTTCATTTTTTAGATCGTGAAAAATTTGGATCGCTCATAGATGTCACGACGCGTATAGCGAGATTTTATACTGCGACATTACATGAAAAATATGCACCAACCTCTATCGCGAGAAAAATATCTTCTATCCGAAGTTTTTATCATTTTTTATGTAAAGAAGATCTAGCAACTGAAAATCCTTTTTTAGATGTTGAGTTACCCAAAAAAGAAAAAAGATTACCAAAGTTTGTTTATCCTGAAGAAATTGAGTTACTTTTTAAAGGTATTGACACCACAACTCCACTAGGAAAAAGGGATGAACTAATACTAGAGTTTTTATATGGCACAGGCATTCGCGTAAGCGAGCTTTGTGATATCGTGTTAAAGGACTTAGACTTTTATCAAGATTTGGTGTTAATTCACGGAAAAGGTTCTAAGGATCGATTGGTACCGTTCCATCATTTGCTTTCTAAGCGAATAAAGGATTATATCCTAGTAACGAGACAAGAATTTTTAAAAAGAAGTGTAGACAAAGAAAATCAGTCCTTATTCTTGAATTTTAAAGGGACTTCGCTTACAACACGTGGTGTTCGTTTGATTATAAATCGTATCATCAGCCATTCCTCTACCACGTTTAATTTAACACCTCATCAACTTAGACATAGTTTTGCGACACATTTATTAAACAATGGTGCAGATTTGAGAAGTGTGCAAGAGTTATTGGGACATTCTCATTTATCTAGTACACAGATTTATACCGGGGTTACCAAAGAAAAA
>JAFGXW010000048.1 GCA_016936415.1 Bacilli bacterium
CGGCGAAAACTCCAACCACCATTTTGTTGTACTGAATCATCTGCTAATTTATAGTTCCAAAAGAACCATCCACTTACTGATTCGAAACTAGTTAACAGACTGTTTCCAACCGCTCTATAAATTACCTCAAGTTGAAACGAATCAGATGCTTCATTTTTTGCTTTATCAGGAATTCCTAAACTCCATTCTCCAACAATCACATCAACGTACTGTTTCACTTCATGTAATTCCTTTGTTCGTTGAACACTTACTTTTTGAATGATCTCAGAAACAGTACTTCGTTGGTCTTCTCCTGAAAATACTTGATACATGTGTGTATCTAAGTAAACATTTTCAAATTGATTCTTGCGGAAAAAGTTTTCCCATACATTCAATCTAAATCCATCATGAAATACAACATAAATATCTTTTCCCAGTTGTTTTCTTACCGTCTCATAGCCTCTAACATAGAAATCTTCCAGTATTTTGAGCTCTATATCGACAGAAGGCTCGTTTAATAGCTGTATGCCAACTAAACTAGGATGGCCTTGATAAACACGGCATAATGTTTCAATAAACTGTATTGTTTGATCAATGTTTTGCTTGTCTAGATGCCACTCACAAACGCCACTTAATCCACCATTATCAAAACCATTTTGACAACCTGGTGCCGCATGGACATCAAGCAATATAGAAAGACCATATTTTAGAGCCCATTCAAATGCACGGTCCAAATGTCTTTTCGCAGAAAAATAGGGAGGCTGTGCATCAAACAACCAATGTCCTACTGGAATTCTTAATGTATCAATTCCGTATTCTTTGATCCACTTAAAATCTTCTTCTTTGATAAAATTGTTTCTATGGTTTTCTAGTTTTTCTTCTGCGTTTACGCCCCATTTTTGTAAGAGATGAAACTCGTCTTCCGCATCAAATCCTTGATAAAGACTAGGCGTCATCCATTTTTCAAGAACCAACCAACCACCAATATTTAATCCTCTAATGTTTGCCATACAATACTCACTTTCTACCCTATCTCAATAATTTTAATGTTATCTATATACACTGTTGTTAGTAAATGGTCAATTCCAACAGATCCAATTACCGTTCCAAGTTCAAAGAGGATTGCTCCATTCAAATTTGTATCTAAGTCCATTCGGAATGTGAAACGAAACGTTTGCATTTCATTCGTTAAATCGTGAATTTTAAAGTTACCTGGTTGAAAATCAATAAACCATGGATCGGCAGGTAATAATTCTCCAATTTGAACATGAATACTTCTATCTTCTTCACTTCGTGCATCAAATGAGACAAGATACGTTCTTCCTGATTGAAAAGTCATCCCAATGTTTTCTATCCTAGGTGCCCAAAGCCATTCAGGAAATACAGATTGTACTTCTATCACAAGTTCTTCATTCACCACTCGCACGTTCGCTGTACCCGACCCCGCAACAAACGTAGTTGTCCAGTTCTTCATTCCTTCCGTAAAATCACCATTTATTACGAGATTTTCTGCCGTTTTTAAATCAACACTGACTGTAATATACCTAACATGTTCAATTTCATTCCCACTGGTATCTTTCCCAATGTACTTTAAAAAATATGTTCCAAATTCGTTTGTATTGACATTCCCTTCAAGTTCCAACAAATCCGTTACATCACCATCTACTAAATCGAACGAAACTACATCCAAAAAAGGATCGAATGTTGTTCCTATCACTATTGTCTTATCCTCTATTCCCGATACAATTGGGGGATCAATATCTTCTACATCTTCGGCGAAATTAATTAGATTACAGGCGGTTAATAGGAAGGTTGTTGATGAAATTAGAATCAAATGAATCCATTTCATACTATCATCACTTTCTTTCTAAATCGTTTTCGATAATAGTATAACATATCTGAAAATATATTGAAATAGCGAATCAAAAAAATTGGTGAATATAAAAAGGAATTCATTTCTGAATTCCTTTTATTCATTTCAAATAATATTATTTATTGATTGTAGCTTGTGAGAAGTCTACAGATCCAAGAACTGAACGTGCCCATCCTTCAACATAATCTTTAACTAACATAGTGTCAGTATAGTGATAGATAGGGATAATTGGCATGTCGCCAATGAACATTTCTTGTGCAGCATATAATTTGTCAAAGTGAACTGCAGCATCAGTAGTTGCTTGCGATTCAGCTAATAATGTATCAAATGCAGCGTTATAGTAGTTTGGATCATTATATGAGTTAGTTGAACCAAAGATACTTAATAATCCAGAAGGATCCATGTAGTCTGTTAACCATCCACCACGAGCGATTTCAAAGTCTCCAGCACTTCTTGTATCTTGGAATACAGCCCATTCTTGATTAGCAAGAGGCATTGTAAATCCTAAGTTAGAAGCCCACATTTCTTGAACCATTTCTGCGATCATTTGATGACCTTCAGAAGTATTATATAATAATTCTTGTGTTTCTAATTCAGCTTGTAAAGCAGCAACTGTCATTCCTAATTCTGAAGCAGCTTGCGCAAATAATGTAACAGCAGCAGCATAAGCAGAATCATCAGCAGCAACACCATAAGTACCAGCTGTTAAGAAGAAGTCGTTACCTTCATTGTCTAAGAATCCAGGAGGTACGAATCCAGCAGCAGGAACTTGTCCAGCACCAGCAGCTTCACAGATTGCTTCTCTGTCGATTGACATTGATAAAGCAGTTCTTAATGTAGCATTTGAGAATAAACCATCTTGGTCGTATCCTTCGTTTACACCGTCTCCGTCTTTATCCATGTTGAATGAATAGTAATAAGTTCCTAATAATGGGAATACATAGAATTCATCAGATTCAGCGATAAGAATAGGTACTTCTGCAGATGGTACACTAGGAATGAAATCTAAGTCTCCAGCGTTATAAGCTGCATAAGCAGTTGATTCATCATCGATAAATTTACCTTGAATTACATCAATACCAACAACGTCAGCATTCCAATATTCAGGATTTCTTTCAAGAACTAAACCTTCACCGATATTGTATTCAGTAAGTACGAATGGTCCATTTGATACTACTAATTCAGGATCTTTTGCCCATAATCCGTCTTCTCCACCAGCTGCTTCAACAGCTGATTGTTTTACTGGCATAAAGTGATAGAATGCCATTAAAGAAACGAAATAAGCAGTAGGATTGATTAATTGTACTTCAAATGTATAATCGTCAATTGCAGTAATTCCTACGTCGTCTAATGATCCACCATTGTAAACAGCATCGTTTGCACCAACAACATTAGTATATTCCCAAATCCAGCTATATTCTGAAGCTGTTGCAGGGTCCATACCGCGTTTCCAAGCGTAAACAAAATCATCTGCAGTCAATGGAGTTCCATCGCTCCAATTAGATTCTCTTAAATGGAATGTAACAGTTCTACCGTCACCAGATACTTCCCAAGATTCAGCGATCCCAGGTTGTACAACACCATTAATTTCTCTAACTAGACCTTCAAATGTTTGGTTGATAACATCTCCACCATCACTAGCACCATTTAAACTTGGGTCTAGAGTTGCTGGGTCTGCACCAATGTTCCAGTTAAATACGATGTCTTCGTTTGCTTTTTTACAAGCTCCAAGACCAAGTACTAGAACAAATGAAACTAAAACTAATAATAATTTTTTCATTTCGATACCCTCTCTCTTTTCATATTTATAGTTGTTATTCTATCACTTTACAGTGATATTTGCAAGAACTAATGCGTGTTCTAACATATGAAAGCGCACTCTAATACCAAAATGTGGTATTATTTTACTATTTACCAGTACCATCAAGGTCATTAATATAATGGCAAGCAGCAAAATGTTCCTTTTTCACCTCAATTAATTCAGGTGTTTCGCTAAAACATCTATCCCTACCCACAACGAACTCATCTTTTCCTAAAGAATCAATGTACTCAGCAATTTCTCTGGTGATTACTTGATTCGATTTGACGATTAATTCGTTTGTTTCTGGGTGAAGCAAGGTAACTCTTGCGATTCTTCCTTCTAGTCTATCAACAAATGATTTTGAACCCTCATTGCGATAGACAACTGATTTAGAATACTCGCATCTTGAAGCAAATCGACATCCTGGTTTTGGATTGATCGGGCTTGGAACGTCTCCCTCAAGAACAATTCTACTACCCTTATTTGGATTATTAGGATCTGGAACTGGAATACTAGATAATAATGCTTTTGTATAAGGATGTAATGGATATTCATATAATTCATCACTTGTAGCAACTTCCATTAATTTTCCTAAATACATTACTCCAATTCGATCACTAATGTGTTTTACCATCGATAAATCATGTGCAATAAATAAATATGTTAATCCTCTTTCTTTTTGGAAATCTTCTAACATATTAACAACTTGTGCTTGGATAGAAACATCAAGTGCACTAATTGGCTCGTCACATATAATGAGTTCAGGGTCAACAGCAAGTGCTCTTGCAATACCAATTCTTTGTCTTTGTCCACCTGAGAACTCATGTGGATAACGATTGGCATGTTCTTTTTTTAATCCAACACTTTCTAATAATTCATAGATTCTTTCTTGTTTTGCTTTATTTGGATCTGGCATATCATCAAAAATCTTATGTGTGTCAATTCCTTCTGCGATAATATCAGTTACTGTCATACGACCATTTAAAGATGCGTATGGATCTTGGAAAATCATTTGAATTTTACGGCGGTAAGGTAACATGTCTTTTTCTTTCACAGTTGCCAAATCAACACCATCAAAAATGATTGATCCTGCAGTTGGTTCATATAATTTTACAATGGTACGTCCAGTGGTCGATTTTCCACAACCACTTTCTCCAACAAGCCCAAAGGTTTCACCTTTATAAATATTAAATGAAACATCATCAATTGCAGTTAAAAATCGTTTTTCTTTTGAAAATAATCCACGACTTTTATCAAAGTATTTTTTTAAATTTTTGATTTCTAATAAAGGTTTTTGTGTGTTGTATGATTCACTCATTATTTTGCCCCCTTATACTTCTTATATCCTGCGACATCAGGAGCGTCATCATCTTGTAACCAACATGCTGATACTTGTGATTCAGAAACCTCAAATAATGGTGCAGGTTTTTCAAGACAAATTTTCATAGCATGAGGACATCTTGGACTAAAAGGACATCCCGCAGGTGGAGCCATTAAATCTGGTGGACTTCCTTCAATCGGTACCAAACGTTCTTTGTTTTTCTCTCCAACTTTTGGAATCGATTTATGTAATCCTTTGGTGTATGGATGTTGTGGGTTATAGAAGATATCTTCTACGGTTCCTTTTTCCATCATCATTCCACCATACATTACAATAACATGTGTACTAAGTTCAGCAATAACACCTAGATCATGTGTAATTAAGATGATTGTCATACCAATTTCTTCTTGTAACTTTTTCAATAATTCAATGATTTGAGCCTGAATTGTAACGTCTAATGCTGTAGTTGGCTCATCTGCGATTAATAGTTTTGGATTACATGAGATTGCAGTTGCAATTAACGCACGTTGTCTCATCCCACCACTAAATTGATGCGGATAATCATGAATTTGTTGTTCTGGATCTGGAATCCCTACCATACCAAGTAATTCTTTTGCTCTTTTTAATGCTTCTTCAGGATTCATATCTGTATGTCTTCTGATTACTTCAACCATTTGATTTTTGATGGAGTAAACAGGATTTAAACTAGTCATTGGATCTTGGAAAATCATTGCAATATCATTTCCACGGTATTCAGACATTTCTTTATTGTCCAATTCTGTAATGTCAACACCATCAAAAATAATACTACTTCCCTCTTTGATTACACCTGGTTCTTCAATCAGTCTCATAATACTAAGTGCAGATACACTTTTCCCCGATCCTGATTCACCAACGATACCAAGTACTTCACCTTCGAATAAATCATAGCTCACTCCACGTACAGCTTGGACTTCTCCTAAATGTGTGTAAAATGAGGTTTGTAAATTTTTAACTTCTAATATTTTCTTTTTTTGTTCAGCCATATTTTATCACCTACCCCTTTCTCAGTCTTGGATCTAGTGCATCTCTTAATCCATCACCTAAGAAATTAAATGCAAGCATTGTAACTGCGATTGCTGCAGCTGGGAAGAATAATTGATATGGATATGTAGTTAATCCACTTAATGCATCATTCGCTAAAGTTCCCCATGAAGCTTGTGGAGCGGAAACTCCTAAACCAATAAAACTTAGGAAAGCTTCTGTAAATACTGCAGAAGGAATCATCATTGTCATTGAAACAATAATTGGTCCCATTGCATTTGGTACTAAATGTCTTGTAATAATCTTGGTTGTAGAAACACCAATCGTTCTAGCTGCAAGTACATATTCTTGTTCTTTTAATCCAAGGATTTGTCCACGTACCAAACGTGCCATACCTACCCAGTAAACACTACCCAAAGCAAAGATAATGGTTCCAAGGCCAGATCCACCCTTAAAGATAACAAAATATCTACCAAACAAAGTAACATCAATTACAACATCTCTTAATACTACCATTAATAAAATTACATAAAGTGTTAACGGAATAGAGTTGATGATGTCAACGACTCTCATCATGAAATTATCGACTCCACCACCTTTATATCCAGAAATACTTCCGTAAGTAATTCCGATGATAAAGTTAACAATGGTTGCCACAAATGCAACAGCAAGTGATATTCTAGCACCATACATTACACGGGTTAAAATATCTCTACCCAAAGAATCTGTACCCCATAAATAAGTACTATTTGATACAGTATCTGATTTCTCTGTTAATTCTTTTCCTTCATAAGTTACAGTGATTAGAACATCTTCATAACCAGCTGGTCTATCCTCAGGATCCATCAACTTATATGAGAAATTAACTTCTATTTGAGGATCTCCAACGACAAAATACTCAACTCCATTATTTGCTTCTAATGCATCAATAACTGCTTGAGATCCCATTCTACCTTCAATTAATGTAGATGCTGAAGATGTAGAATTCGGATCAGCTAATAACATAATTTCTGTTAAATTTTGATTCGATTGAATATCAAAACTATCACCTTCCATTAAAACACCTTGGAAAGGACTATTTGGATGAATATACACAATTTGCGCAATGACACCAGCTGCATTTGTAGAATCTTCTAAAGCGATTCCCCATTTAGTTGAATAAACAGCATTTGCACCAAGCGTCTCAGTTGGTGTATAGTTTCCAACCGTATTTGCTTCTAATGTCACTTCATACTCTTTTGCAAAGTAATAAATTTTATTTACTTGATCTTTGTGAATATTATCAATTCTACTAATGAGTTCGCCCTTAGAAGTAGTTTCTAAAACACGGTACTCTTTGGTAAGAAAAATATATTCATCGTCTGCGATATTATAAATATCAAATCTAGGTGGCAGATTCGAAAAATCTAATACTTGATCAGAATATTTATATGGGGTAAAAATAGGACCTAAAATCCCAAATAATACAATTATAATTACACCAATTAACCCAATCATTGCCAAACGATTCTTTTTCAATCTACGCCAAACATCTTGCCAGTAAGTTAGGCTTCGGCGTGTTTGTTCACTGTCTAGTTTCTCTTCTCTTGAGATAAACTCAAAATCTTTATTTGCCATTTCCTAACCTCCTAACTGCTTAGTTTTATTCTTGGATCAATCATAGAATATGCAATGTCTACTAAAAATACCATAATGATATAGAACGCTGCATAAAAGACTGTCATCCCAATGATTACAGTATAATCACGATTCGTAACACTTTCAACGAAATACCCACCCATTCCAGGTAGAGCAAATACTTTTTCAATTACAAATGAACCAGTTAATATTGCGGCAATCATTGGCCCAATATAAGTGATAACTGGAATCAATGCATTCTTCAAAGCATGTTTCCCGATAACTTTAAACTCACTAATACCATTTGCTCTTGCAGTTCTAACATAATCTTGTCGCAATACTTCAAGCATACTTGATCTTGTCAATCTTGCCACAAAACTAAGTGAGTATCCTGACAAAGCAATGGTTGGCCCGATATAGGCCAGTGGGCTATTTAATCCATTTGATGGAATCCATCCTAATTGCCCAGCAAAGAAATAAATAATGAATGTAGCGATAACAAAACTAGGTAATGTAACTCCAAGAGTTGCCATGAACATAACAAAATAGTCGATTGGACTGTTTTGTTTTAAAGCTGAAATGATTCCAACTGGGATTCCCACAGAAACGATTAAGATCGTTGCTAGTATACCAATTTTGGCACTAGTAGGAAATCCTTCTCTAATCAGGTCATTTACACTATACCCTAAAATTCTAAAAGATGGCCCTAAATCAAAGGTAACTAGCCCCTTCATATAATTCAAATATTGAATAAATAAAGGATCATCTAGATTATACCTTGCATTTAACGCCGCAAGAATTTCATCCGGTACTTGTCGTTCTCTTGTGAACGGTCCACCAGGAATCATTCTCATCAAAAAGAATGTTATGGTTGCAATGATTAAAATAGTGAAAATTGCTGAAAAGAAACGTTTAACATAATAACTTCGCATATATACCCGCCTCTTTCATATAAGTATGTATTCATTATAAACGAAAAAAATATAAATGCAACATACTGTTGGTTGCATACTGGTCAATTAATGGGTTTTCTATGCTTATTTGAAAAATTTCAAAATCGCTATTTCAAAATCAATTTTCCCTTGAAAATCAAAGGAAAAAACGCTTAAAATCTTGCTTTTACGCGCTTAATACAATCACAGAAAAACGCATCATATTTCAAGAGTTTTTTATAAAAAGAAAAAAACATAAAAAAAGTTAATTTTTTTTCAAAATGTAAGCGTTTGTTCGCTTTATTACTATAAAGAGCTACATTTATAAAGTGTGTGGCATTAACGTTAAAACATAAAAAATTATCATCGTTTTTGATATCATAATTTTCGAATAAAGGGTTCCATAAATCCGATAAACCACTAAAGAAGAGAAATCAATAATAAATCAGCATACTTATAGGATATTAATCAACTTATAAATTTCATAAATTAGGTAATTTTACAAACTATCACCTTGGGTTCATCATGGTTTTGTCATAGCGATTTTACCTCAAAATATGACTTTTTCTCTTGATAATGTCATTTATTGATGATTGACCACCCATTTTTTGTATTAAAAAACTCCTAAATAAGGAGTTAATTCATATAATCTAAAACTTTTTCAATGCTTGTTGTTAATAAAATATCATTTACCACATCTTGGCTACTAACATCAACAATATCTGATTCATTGATATGTTTTAAAATCTTATAAGGTCGTTCTGTGAAAAACACAATTTTATTTTCATTATTTACAAAGTCTTTTATATTGATCAATTTGGAATCGATTTCTTGAAACTTTAGTCCACTTATTTTTCCTCTTTTAATTTGCCATATTGTTTGAGAGTTAATTGTTACTTGGTGATTGGATGTCAAATTGATAATTTTCAGTGCATACGTATTTTGTGAATTACTCACTTCAAAATCATAGGAACTCAGTAATTTCTTTTTCACGCTAAAACTGTTTGATTTTAATAAATTGATGATTTCTTTTTTCTTCATAATGTCCTCCTATATTATCCAAAAATATGAGACCAAAACAACAACTACACCCAGCAAGGTTCCAGTTAGTGCTTCTATAGGTTCATGTCCTAGTAATTCTTTTAGTTTTATTTCAACGATTTTATCATCTTTTTCTTTTCCCTTATGTAATTCTTTCACAATATCAGCAATCTCTTCTTTCATATTATTCAATACAGTAGCATGTTTTCCTGCTTGTCTTCTAATACCAACTGCATCATGAATTACAACACCAGCTAAAACAAAACTGATTGCAAAATAAGGAGATGAAATTCCTTGTGTTAATGCAATGGACAACGTTAATGCAGTAACAAATGCAGAGTGTGAACTCGGCATACCTCCTGTACTAAAAAGGATAGAAGGGAACCATTTTCGGTAAAACAAATAATAAATCGGCAGTTTCATAAACTGCGCCAACAACATGGCTACCAATGATATTTCTAATGGGTAATTGATATTCATTTCTCTTCTCCTCTAACTTGAATAGGTTAATCATAACACAAAAATCAAGAAATTAAAAAAAATACTTAAAACCGTAGTTTTAAATATTTTAAGTGATTACATTAAGAAAGTAACACAAATAGAAATGTTAATTTTCATTAACAAGTTCCATTACCCTCACATACTTTGATGATATATTCTTTATGACTAACAAAGATAACCAAAGCTTCTTTTAATAATTGGTATTCTCCTTTATGCAGATAAATACCATGCTTATTAATGTGTTGTACAAAACCTTCTTTTAATGATTCATATGAAATAGCTTGTACGTGATCAATGGCTGACAATCCATCTTGTTGCCAATAATAATGCCATTCAAATCTCTTTTCATCATCTTCATAAATCAATTCAAGGCAATCTCTTTGATCTTCATTTTTTTCCACAACAATATGGAACGTAATGTGTCCTCGATCTTTGTATCTTAATTCTCCACTAAAGTTATTTTTGCTCATTTCGATACCTCCTTGGATTAATGTATAGTTATATTATAACTTATCTTGATGTAAATGAAAACAGTTTTAGTTAAAACTACGAATTAAATTTCTAGTTTTTGTAAAAATTGGATCAACGGTTTTCCCTCTAGAACTCTATCCCCAATATCACCATGAGATGCATCATTTTCAATACCGTGATAATCCGATCCTGCGGTATAAATCCAATGCTTATCTAATGCCATTTGAATAAATGCTTTTTCATCCTCTTCTTTGTTCCGAAAATAGATGGCTTCGATTCCATCAAATGGGAACTGTAATACCGAATCTTTTATTGATTCTTTTAGGAGTACAGGGTGTGCTAACACCACCAAACAATTTTGTCTTCTTAACAAATCAATTCCTTCTTGGACAGCGATTTCACATGAAGAAACATATGCTTTAGAATGATTTCCAATGAACGATTCAAACACTTGGTTAAATGTGTACTCTGGATAATTTTTCACAATTGCTTTGGCAATATGTGGTCTCGCAATAATACCATTTGAAAAGGCGTGTACCTCATCATAGGTGATTTTAATTTGAAACATTTCATCTAAGTTTTGGATGAATTTTTTCGCTCTATTTTCACGACCTAATTTGATTGTTTTATAATATTCAACAATTTCCGGGTTTTGATAAGACTCATCTCTAAAGTACCCTAAAATATGAACCGGTTTGTTGTCGTATAATGTCGATAATTCTAATGCAGGAATCAATTGAATACCAATGGATTTTGCGTATGCAGTATTTTCTTCCACAGAACCACAAATATCATGATCTGTTATCGCAATAATATCAACACCTTTTGCTTTTGCTCTTTGTATTACTTCTTTTGGAGATAGTCTGCCATCAGACAAGGTTGTATGCATATGTAAATCAGCTTTCATGATTGTACCTCTATTCATCTAGACTATAAATAATTTAACACAAAAATGGCTATCTTACAAATTAAACAACCTATTTTTTCTATAGCTATGGTATAATTTATTTACCAAGGAGGTGCTTCTGATGTACCAAATCGTTGAAAAAAATATATTAGAGATTAATAAGGCATTAGATTCGGGCCAAATGACTTCTCGTGAATTGGTCTTGCAATGCTTAAAAAGAATCAAAGAGATTGATCAAGGAGAGATTCCATATAACTCTGTTTTAGAGATAAATCCTGATGCATTAAACATTGCTACTTTTTTGGATGGTGAAAGAGAGTTGGGTATTTCTCGTGGATTACTTCATGGTATTCCAGTCCTACTAAAAGATAATATCAACACATTTGATAAGATGCATACCACAGCTGGAAGCATTGCTCTCCAAACCAACTTTGCAAACTATGACGCTTCCTTTGTGAAAAATTTAAGAGATGCTGGTGCAATTATTCTCGGTAAAACAAATCTAACTGAATTTGCAAATTTCATGTCTTACAATATGAGAAATGGATACAGTTCTTTGGGAAAAGAAGTATTATGCCCTTACAATATTGAAACAGACCCTTCGGGTTCTAGTGCTGGGAGTGCAGTAAGTGTGGCTTTAAACTTAGCTCCTATAGCAGTTGGGACTGAAACGGGTGGTTCTATCATGTCCCCAGCTATGAAAAATGGAATTGTTGGTATTAAGCCAACGCTAGGTCTTGTATCAAGAACTGGAATCATCCCAATATCATCTACACTAGACACCGCTGGACCGATGGCAAAAAATGTTACCGATGCTGCCATTTTGCTTTCTGTGATGAGAGGATTTGATGTATCCGATCCAATCACACTAGAAAAACCAATTGATGCCATCGATTATACCAAATACCTAAAAAAAGACTCCCTAAAAGGAGCAAGGATTGCAATTAATCGTGATCGATTTGATGCATTACCAGAAGCAAATAAAAAAGCATTTAATGAAGTAATCGAAACATTTAAAAAAGCAGATGCAGTGATCATTGAAGGACTAGAAATCAAACAAACAAAACTCATCTTTCA
The DNA here is from genome assembly GCA_016936415.1 of Bacilli bacterium. Lineage (GTDB taxonomy): Bacteria > Bacillota_I > Bacilli_A > Izemoplasmatales > Izemoplasmataceae > JAFGXW01. The sequence continues at coordinate 12,544 of JAFGXW010000048.1, forward strand.
TCTCATGAAATATGAGTTTAAAAGAAACATCAATCACTATCTAAGTACCCTTGGAACCAATTCGAAAATGAAAACATTAAATGATATTTTACACTATAACCGTGAACATCATAAAGACGGACTAAAATATTCTCAACAATTGTTAGAGGAATGTGAGTACAATACCTCAGGAAGAATGAATGAACAAGAGTATTTAGATGCTGTAGAAGAGCGTGAAACAGCAATTAAGAGTTTAGATGAATTATTTGAAAAACACAAACTAGATCTCATCTACTTTGCAAACTACACAAGTCTTGGCCCAAACTGTGGTTTTCCAACGATGACGATCCCAATTGGTATGGATGAAAACAACATTCCAATCGGTGCCTACTTGCTCGCTCAAAGATACAAAGAGAAGAATTTAATTCGTCTTGGTTACGCCCTTGAACAAATACTACAAAAAAGAGTGAACCCAATTTCAAAATAACAAAAAAAAACAGCATAAAGCTGTTTTTTTATTTTCTATAGAAAGTAATTGATTCCAAATTGGATAACCCCAATGATCATCCCTAAGAACAACCCAATGATTTCGATGTGCTTTAATTCTTTGTTCATTAAACCAAAGATAATCTTTTCAAATTCAACAAAATCCAAAGAATCAATTCGTTCCTTCACAATGTCTTGAATGTTTAAATTTTCAAAACCAATCTCTTCAAATTTTTCAATCATTTCATCAAATAATTTATCGCCGTCTTTATCAATGAAATTTTGAATTAATTCATCAATATTACTCATAAACATTTTGATCATTGATGGAATGATTTCTAAAATTTTTTCATACAATGCTACTTTAATTTTTGCTTTTGCTTCACGAAGATTTTCTTCACTTAATATTTTACTAAAAATGACTTCCTTCGATAACAACTCTTTCTCGATTGTTTCAGCTAATGAAACTGCCATTTGATCTTTTCTTTTTGGGAATACTCCTTGAAAAGTAACAAACAATATTTTAATAGGGTTTACCGGTCTAAATAGTAATTTTATCGCTACCTTGTTCGTAATCCACCCGATAAAACCGCCAATTAACACCATTAAAACAAAACGTAATATCTCCATCAAATCACTCCTTAATTATTACGAAGTAAATTATACCACATCTTTTTAAAAAGCAGCAAAAGATTGTAAAAAAGACTTCACTTTTTGTGAAGTCTTTCAATTTATTTTCGATGTGTACCATCACAATAAGGGGGATTCTTGGTACCCTTACAAGTACATAACGCCTTATTGGCATCTTCTTCAACACTGAATTTCAAAGGTTTAAACGTACCTTCTACCTTATGTGAACCATCGCAAAAAGGTTGATTACTACTTTTACCACATGCACACCAATAGTAGTCTTTGCCTTTTTCTAAATCAACTCGGATTGGGGCATCTCCTGCTCGTACTGGTTTATCCATATAATTTCTCCTTTTTATTTTATTATATCACGTAATCTTCTATTGTGAAATCTTATACAATTTTGATATGACTAATCGTATGTAATCTCAGAGAGACATCAATCTTTTGTTTCGATAATATAACAATAAATCAACAAAAACCATGACAAAATTTAACATATATAACAAAACAACAAAATCTAGATTGTAAACAAATTTATGTACAATCCCAAACACATAACCAGCCAAAATAACATATAAGAATACGACGCTTTTTCCTTCAACACTTTTACTGCGAAGACTCTTTAAAATGGATGTTGGCCAGGCAAATCCAAAACATATTAACATGGCAATCTCAAATACACTCATTTGCTTAACTATTTATCCTTTCGCGATACATCTATATTGAATATTTTGCTGAATTCATCATCTAAAAAACCACCATTTAAAAAATAGTTATAATACAGCGTTTTGCTTTCTTTTTCCAGTCCAATAATGACTGTGTTTTTATGCCCTTGTGCATCGTATTGTAATAACTCTTTATCTTCATCAGTAAAGACATTCGCTACAACCAGGATAACTTTTACAACACTAGAAGAGATAATATAACTACTCATCTCACGACTCAATTCTCTTAATGTTGGACAAACTGCTTCTGTTTTTAGATCGGTTAAATAAACAGCCAATGCCAAATCATAGATGGAATCTTCTAGTTTTCTTGTTGCAATCACAAACACATCATTCTTTTGTAATAACTCAAAATCATCATCGTATAAATGCTGAAATGAGTTTTCATCAAAATATGCAACGACTTCATCACCAACTGTGAATTGTTGATGCAAATCAATTCGCTTCAGTTCTTTTTGTTTCTTTAAAAATAAAACATACTCCTTAAACACAAAATAATATAACCCAACAATCACAACAAGAATAACCAAAAAAGTAATCAAATGTGTCAATGCTTGAATGGCAAACATGGCAATGAATAAGCCAATGATAATCAATCCATACAGTCCTCTATATAATGTTGCTTTTTTCTGAAATGTAACATCTTTTCCTTTAAATGCTTCATACTGTGCTTTTTTCATTACAACGCCTCCTCATCAACTTTAACTACACCAAAAATCAATTACTTAGTCTCTTCACTTTTTTTACTTTTTCAATGAATTCTTTTGCACTTTCTACAATTTCCAAATCAGTACGATTGCTGACATTGGAAATGGAATGAACAGTGATGAAATCCATTTGGCATAAATTCGCAGTCGCTTCTAGTGGTCTTAACAATTCTGTTAATGTGTATTTTGCATATCCAAAATCTGTATAGCTTTCTGGTGCTCCACCATCAGAAAGCGAAACAAACATTTGTTTTTTTGCTAGTTTGTTTCCACCTTTACCATATGCGAAACCTTCCACAAAAACATCATCAAACCATTTCTTTAATAACGGTGGCATATTATACCAATAGAATGGAAATTGTAAAACGATGGTGTTGTGTGCCAACAACAGTTCTCTTTCTTTGTCCGCATCTATCGCGAAATTTGGATACAATTCATACAAATTGTGGACAACAAATTCTTCATCTTGATTGAATACTTCCATAAACGTTTTGTTCGCTCGTGAATTTGTCAGATCAGGATGTGCTAAAATAACTAATGTTTTCATAAGTACCTCCAAATTATTTATTGTAATATTAATGCAAAAAAGTAGATTTGTTGATTACTTTTTTTGATGGTTAATTGTTCTGTGATGGTAAATCCCAATGATTGGTAAAGCACCACATTTGTTTGATCAGATGTTTCTAATATCATTTTTTGATATCCCATTTTCTTAAAATATGACACCGTGTCTCTTAATGATGATTTAAACAATCCTTTCCCTTGAAACTGTTCCTTAATTCCAGTGGAATATAGATGAATGGTAGATTCGTGTTTTTCTTGCTTATGATAAGCTTGATACGTTTTCATGTAACGCCAAAACATAAACATTTCTCTTGGTTTTAAACTGCATAAAAAACGAATAAAATGCTTCATACCCTTTGTATCAAATACACGCCTAACAGAGATTTGGTGTGGATCAGATGCATCCATAAATGTGATATATCCAACCACTTCAACTTGTTCTTTTATTTCATAAATATATCCATATTGATTGATCACTTTATACATCATATAAAAAAGATGATACATCGCTTTTTTACGTCTTTTGGGTGAACTGATTATTGTCTTAAAATTGGCATGATTGATAAACGCAGAACTCATACAATCAGCCATGATTGCCAATTGTTTCTCTTCTAACATATTTTGCTTATTTTTTGATATCATCATGAATCACCTTCAATATTTATCTTGTGATACTCGCAATAAGCTAGATGCATATTTATCTAATTTAATATAATAATATTTTTTTCGATAGACAAAAGCAAAATCTCTTCGCAATGTGACAATTGGATTGGCAATGTCTTCTAATTTAATGGTTTCTGAGAGCGCTCCATCCAAAATCAAATAATTGTTTTGATATACAATCGATATGTCACCAATCAGTTCCCTTGTTGAATCCTCAAAACTGATGAAAAATAATTTACCGGTTGATTCTATTGTGGATTCCAGTAATAAATGTCGGAATTGTTTTTGATATTGATCCCAATCAACTGTATTATCAAATTGAAATCCATGAATGAACCCATATTCATCCATAAATCCTTTTTGATCACATTGACGACATACTAGTGTATTCCCAAAGGTTTCTAAGGTATTGACACCGTTACAATTCGGACAAATATATAAAATATTCTCAAGACCTTCCGCGATTTTTTTGCTTGGATGAGGAATCATTTTTTCTTTTTGATATGTATAGTCATTATGATATAGTGCTGTATTCACTATATCCGAAATTTCTTCTACCGATAGATGACTCAGTTCTTCTTTTCGAATCGAAATTTCATAATTGAGTTCAATACGGATATTTTTTCGTTTCGCAGTCGCCCATCTTGGTTTAGACATATATCCACCTTTGACATTACAAGTTACTACATCAACACCTAATTTTTTGATGAGTTTCATTGTAGAATGTTCGATATAAGTCGTCTCTCCTGAAAATGTTGTATTTCCCTCAGGAAATATCAAAATCGGATATCCTCTTCGAACCGCACTAATTAATTCTCTCGCAGTTCTCAAATCACTTTCTCCCTTTGATTTTGGGATAACATGCGCAATTCTTGTCAATAAAAATTTGGTTGGTTGTTTGGTAAATAAATCTTGTGAAGCGACAATAAACGGTACTGTTTTAAAGCGCAATGGCACATGAACAACATCAAACAAAAAAGTGTGATTGGCAACCATCACAAAAGGTTCTTTACGATTAAATTTCAAATCACCTTTTATTTTCACTGTTCGTTTCGCATCAAAAAACATCCAGACGTAGACAAGTGGTTTTATGATGGTTAAAGCAATGTCTTGCATTCGATCATTTTTTGTTTTTTTCATGTTGCACCTCATGAATTATCATTGTACTTTTATTGTACTGTAAAGCAAGAAATAGTTCAAGAATAGCGTTATTAAAATGCTTAAATTCTTTCTTTCCCACTCATATAATCAATTTCAATTTCGACAATCGATGCTGTAGAAAATTCTTTCTTCACATACTGTTTTCCAGAATCTAAAAAATGTGGTGAGTATTTTTCAATTAATGCAAATAAGATATCTTGATTTGGATCAATGATTTTTGCTCTTCCAAATACGATAACACTCTCATATTTTGTGGTAAATTCTTCTTCTACAATGTGAGAACTACTTACGACAGTGAATGAGACTTTATTGTTTTGTTGAATATTGGATATTTTATGTCCAGTAAAGGCAGAATGAAAATATATTTTATGATTGATATATACATAGTTCACAGGTACCGTATACGGATATCCGTTATCGCTTATTGTTCCCAAAACACCCATTTCACTATTTGTTAAGATATCAACTGCTTTTGCTTGTTCCATTTGGTTTTTGATTCTTCTCATCTGTGGAAACATCGTACCATCTCCTAACGCAATTACTCACATTATAACATATTTGCAATAAAAAAATCTTATCTTTTTAAGAGATAAGATTGGATTGCTAAAATGGTTTTCGCATCTTTTATAGTCCCATTCGCCAACATGGTTTTCACCGCGTCTAGATCGAACAACTCCACCTCAATAAATTCGTCTTCATCAGGCAGTAATCGATCTTCTTTCAATACACAATCATAAGCTACAAACAATTCTATTTTTTCATCACTATAGCCAACACAGGTGAAAAAATCAAATAAATGTTCCATACGGCCTGAAGTATAACCCGTTTCTTCTTCTAACTCACGTGTCACACAATCAATACCCAGTTCATCAAGCGCATCTTTTTTACCAGCTGGGATTTCCAAACTAATGTCAGAGATTGGATATCGATATTGTCTCGTTAAAATGATTTTGTGATCTTTGGTGATTGCTAAAACTGCTGCAGCACCAATGTGTTTCACATATACTCTTGATGCCAATGTATCGTTTGGCAACATGACCTCATCTTCGTGAATCGTCAAAAATGGTTTGCGATACACTTCTTTGCTTGATACTTTCTTTTCAATTAAGTTCATCATTCACCTCTAAATTGCATCTATTAAAACTAGTATGGCGCTATAGAGTAACAATGACCCCATAGCCAAATTAAAACTTCGTTGATATTTCCTTAAGAATTGTTGAAATACAGAACCAAATAAGCCCCAAATAATAACACTAATGAAACACAAGACAGCGAGTATCAGTGGAACTGTAATCGCTGTGAATAATGAATCTAAATATTGTGGTCTACTATAAAATGCAGTCACAGTAAGACCATATATCACAGCTTTTGGATTAATAAATGTGAGCGTCAATCCTTTTACGTACAGTCTGTTTGGTTTTAGCCCAGCACCCTCGTAATCATCTGTTTTTGCTTTGAAAATAGTGTATGCAAGATATGTCAAATAGATAGCTCCTGCGAAACCAACAAATCTAGAAATGAATGTGAGTTGTTGAAACAAAAACACATTAAACATCGAACAAGCAAAGAACACAACAAAAGTACCAGTTAAAACGCCCAACATAAATGGAAATGTCTTCTTAAAGCCAACACTAGATGCGGTTGTTGTCGACAAAATATTATTGGGCCCTGGTGTGAACGTAGCAACCAAAACATATATAGTAAGTGGATCCATCAAATCACCTCTTAAAACAAACTTAATATGAAAAACCAAATGGGTGGTATGAGCACCGCAGGTAATAAATCTCCTACATGAATTTTCTTAATTTCTAAGATGTTGAGTCCGATTCCTAAAATCAATACCCCACCAACCGCCGAGATTTCATTGACAAGTTCTGTGGTTAACAATGGTTCAAGTTGATAACCCAGTAAAACAATTGTCCCTTGGTAAAGTAAAATACTAACACTAGAAAACAATACACCCCAGCCCAAAGTTGCGGTAAACACAATGGCACTAATTCCATCTAATACCGCTTTAATATACAGTGTTTCATTATTTCCATTCACGCCTGCTTCAATCGAACCAACAATCGCCATAGCGCCAACACAGTATACAAGTGTTGCCATAACAAACCCTTTGGCAAAACCACCTTCTACCCCTTTAGAGAACTTCTTCTCGATTTTTTCACCGATAAAGTCAAGGCTATCTTCTACCTTTAATACGCCCCCAATAATGCCTCCTAAAACCAAACTTATCACGAGCAGTAATGTGTTATCCGTTTTTAACGCAGCACCAATCCCAATGACCAATACACTGAGTCCAATACCTTGCATAATAATTCTTAATAATTTCTCATTCAATCCTTTTTTCAAAATCAATCCAATCAAACTTCCAATTACTACTGCGATGACATTCACAAGTACACCAGTCATAAGTCCACCCCGCTTTATTATGGACTATTATACTACTTATTACTTCATTTTCAAAAATAAACTTTGATAAAAAACAAGTAAGCGCTTGAGTAGATTATTTTTCCAATATATACTATAATATAACCATCTTATATGGAGGTAAAATCATGGACTTAACAATCAAAAAAGGAACCAATCGATTTTATATCGGTTCCGATGAAAATAATAGTATCGCAGAAATCACATACTACTATGATTCAGAAAGTGTAATCGTTATTGATCATACTTACGTTTCAGAAGAATTAAGAGGGCAATCAATTGCCGGTAAATTATTACATGAAGTTGTACAACTCGCAAGAACATCCAATCTGAAAGTCATTCCTGTTTGTTCTTATGCAGTACTTAAACTAACCAGAAACGACGAATACAAAGATATCTTATATGTTCAAAAATAGTTTCTCCTTTTTCAAACAAAAAGCTTAGTAATCTAAGCTTTTTTTGTATCCATCCAAGATTCGTCACTTGGGTTCTCTTTCCATTTATTGAGTTTTGGAATGTCTTTTGGATTGATATAGTTTAATTCTACCGCAATATCTTTTAAGACATCATAATTTGAAATTGCATGATACGCAACATGATTATCCTTAAATACCTTTTCTGCCTTTGGTAAATTATAACTAAATATTGCGACAACTCCTTGCACAATAAATCCTGCCTCTTTTAATGTGTTAACAACATTAATACAACTACCACCAGTACTGATCAAATCCTCAACTACGACTACTTTAGCATAAGGTATCACAAGTCCTTCAATCATGTTACTTCTCCCATGATCTTTTGAAGAGCTTCTTACATAACCCATTGGTAAATTTAGGATATCAGCTACTAAGGCAGCGTGAGCGATTCCTGCAGTAGCAGTTCCCATAATATATTCACAATCAGGATATACTTCCTTGATTTTTTCGCTCAGTGCTTTTTCAATCATTTTTCTTGTCTTTGGATACGATAATGTCATTCGATTATCACAATAGATCGGTGATTTTATCCCACTCGCCCAGGTGAATGGGTTAGTGGGATTTAAAAATACTGCCTTGATGTTTAGTAATTCTTTTGCGACGATTTTTTCCATGCTAGCAAAACTCCTTAACACATCTAAGATATTCAGTGTATGGATTCTCACTCGCTGTGATAGTTCTTCCAACTACGATATATGTACTACCTAATTTCTTTGCCATTTCCGGCGTACACACTCTTGATTGATCATCTGTCGCATTCTCTTTAAATCGAATACCAGGTGTAACACTAATCAATCCGATTTCTTTCATTAATGGTGCTTCAAACGCAGAACAGACAACACCATCAAGTCCAGCTTTTTTGGCGTTCAACCCATAATGTAACACAGTATCTTCCATGGATGTTTTAATTAACAATTCTTTCTTTAACGTTTCATCATCAATTGATGTTAATTGTGTAACAGCGATTAATTTCATTTTCGAGTCTGTTTCTGTGATCGCTTTTTTAGCCATCTCCATCATTTTAATTCCACCTGCGGCATGGACATTTGTAATGTCAACATCGAGTAATACAAGATTTTTCATCGCTTTATAGACAGTCGTAGGTATATCATGAAGTTTTAAATCTAAAAATATTTTATATCCTTGGTCCTTCAATTTTTTAATAAGACTAGGTCCTTCTTTATAAAACAATTCCATTCCGATCTTCAAAAAAAGTTTTTCATTTGGAAATGATGATAAAAAAACATTTAAATCATTTTCATTTTTAAAGTCACATGCAATGATTACTTCATTCATAAATGGCTTCTCCCTATAATATCTCTTAGATTTTTTATTCCAAGTTCATTCATAACATTTGGTAATTGATGGATAATATTCATCGAAGCATATGGATCAATGAGATTTGCTGTTCCAACTTGTACAGCGGTTGCTCCAGCATACATCATCTCTATAACATCATATGCATCCATAATGCCACCCATACCGATGATTGGAATATGTACACTTTTATAAACTTGATGCACCATTCGTAGCGCAACACTTTTGATTGCAGGACCACTAAGTCCACCATAAATATTTGCCAAAACAGGTTTTCCTGTTTTCAAATCTATTCTCATTCCTACTAACGTATTTATCATACATATTGCATCTGCTCCTGCAGATTCAACCGCCAAAGCTATTTCAACGATATTCGTCACATTAGGTGATAATTTCACATAAACAGGAAGTGTCGTAACC
>JAFGXW010000049.1 GCA_016936415.1 Bacilli bacterium
AGAATGGAACAACAATTATATCTTATACAATTAAATCACAAAAATCATTTGATTTTATCAAATCTAGATATGATAATTGTGTATTTGAAGGATTTGAACCGAAAAGATGAGAGACCACAAATATTTGTGGTCTTTATTGTATATAATTTTCTGGTTAATAAAATAATTTAAAATAATTTACTTGAATTTGTGGTAATTTTAGTATATTATTAATACATAGAACATCAATGTTTGCTTAGAAAAATAAAATAAAGGAGATATAAATATGATTACAAGATCTGATTTATACACTATTAACAATGTTCCTGGAAGAAATATTAAACAAGTATTAGGGTACGTAAAAGGTTCTACAGTTCAAACAAAAAATGTTGGTAAGGATATTCTTGCTGGATTTAAGAGTTTGATTGGAGGAGAAATTGTAAGCTATACTGAAATGATGAATGAAGCTAGACAAATTGCAACAGAAAGACTTTTAGAAGACGCAGAAGCATTAGGAGCAAATGGCGTCGTTGGATTCCGCTTACAAACTTCTGCAGTAATGGGTGGAGCAGCAGAAATTATTGCATATGGTACTGCAGTAATATTTGAATAGTTTTCATTGGAGGTTATGTGATGCATAAAATGGAAAGAACACCTAAAATAATTACGATTATAGGTTTGGTATTTGAAGGGATATCGGGATTTGTTTTGTTGATGACTGGGTTGTTTTTTCAAAACATTGAAAAAATTCCGGGGTATACAGAATCTTTGACAGAGATGTCACCTGATGAACTTGAATTATATGAGTTTATCATGGGAATTGCCCAAAATGTTGTATATATTATGGGAATTGTAATAATTGTATTATTTGTGATTAATTTATATTTATTCACTCGATTAATGAGAGAAAAATTGACAAATGAAGTTGCCCATAAAGTGTATTTATATCAAGCAATTTGGGGTGGAATTAATTTATTATTTAATCAGATAACCGGTATTTTATACTTGATTTCTGGTGTGCAAGGGTTTAATAATCAAAAAGATAATGTGAAGACGAGAGACGGAATTTAAGAGGTGATTAGATGGAAGAAATATTGAACTTATTACCACTATTATTACCAATTGTTTTGATTGATTTCATTTTAAGAATTTATTGTGTAATTGATATTTTTAAAGTAGATCGCGTAGTCAAAGGTGGCAATAAAATTATTTGGGCTTTGGTTTGTGGGCTCATCAATTTTGGATGGGTAGTATATTTGATTATTGGAAAAGATGAATGATGGACGCTATAAAAACAGTAAACCTATCAAAATCGTACAATAATACTCTTGTCTTGAAACAGTTAAACCTGAATGTAAAAAAAGGTGAAGTATACGGGTTTATTGGAAAAAATGGAGCCGGAAAAACAACAACCATCAATTTAATATTGTCTTTGATCTTAAAAGATTCTGGACAAGTTTTTATCAATGAGGAAGAAATCAAATTTTCAGATTTAGCATTTAAGAAACTAATAGGTTATGTCCCTGATGTTCCTGTCTTTCCTAGTTATATGTGTGCAAAAGATTATTTGCGATTCACATTAGATATCTTCGACTTGGGAGATTCTATGGTAAATCAAAAAACCGAAGAAATATTGGAATTTGTGAGTTTGCCAAATTCGACGAAAAAAATTAGTTCATATTCTAGAGGTATGAAACAAAGATTGGCTATTGCACAAGCTCTAATACATGATCCTGAAATTATTATCATGGATGAACCTACTAGTGCACTTGATCCAATTGGGCGAAATGATGTGATGAACATTATTTATAAGCTAAGAGGTTCAAAAACAATCTTTTATTCGACACACATTTTAGATGATGTGGAACGAGTATGTGATAGAATTGGCCTTCTCGATGATGGCAATTTGATTGTGCAAGATACTGTGGATAATATTCAGAAAAATTTCTTTTCTAATAAGTTTTATATTGAGACAAAAAATGAACCAAAATTTGTTTTGAAAAAGATTGCCAAAATCAATCAAGTTCAAAATGCTGTGAAAGAAAACCATGGGATTGTTTGCTATCTTGAAGAAAATACAGATGAGAATACATTGCTTAAGAAATTGATGGAAATGGATGAAAATATTGTGGAATTTAGAAGAGTAAAAACAAGTTTAGAAGATGTTTTTATAAGGTTGACTAATGAAAAAACTACTTAAATATGATTATCAATATTTAAAAAGAACATCCAAATTCATTATTTTCCCAGTGGTTATCATTATCCTCGCAGTACTCAGTCCTTTGACTGCTAGGTATCTGAATGAGATTTTAGCGTTCTCGCTTGGTGATCAAGCAGGGATGTTTAATTTCCCTGATCCAGTCGTATTCGATTCATATGTTGAATATCTAAGCAATTTAAGCGATATATATCTTTATGTTATTATATTTATTGGTGTTGGGACTTTTATTAATGATAAAACCAAAGGGTTATATCCGTTGATTTTAAGTAAACCGATTAATAGAGTAAAATATTTACTTTCGAAATATATGACACTAAGCTCGTTAATTTTTGTTTCACTGATGGTGGGAATGCTTGTTTTCTCTTTTTACACATATTATATCTTTGGAGAAGTTGATTTATTAAATGTATTTTTATTATCATTATTATATTTCATCTATGTAGAGCTAATTTTAGCAATTGCTATGTTTAGTGCGATGTATTTTAAATCATACATTACTGCTGTCATGATTACATTTGCAGGATATATTCTAGTGAGTTTAATCAATGTATTTAGTTTTGAGTTCTTAAAATACATGCCTGGAATGATATCTTCAAACATTATTCAAGTTATAAGTAATTCAGCTAGTACTCCAGATGTGATTTATAACGTTGTTGTAACATTGGTCATCACAGGACTACTTGTTGTTTTATCCATTACAAAATTTAAGAAATATGATCTAAATTAAAAAGCACTCAGTGAGTGCTTTTATTTTAGTGTTTGAAAGAATAATTCTGCAGTATTTACATTTGATGCCAAAGGTATTTTATAAACATCGCTAAGTCTAAAAAGCGCTGAAACATCTGGTTCATGAGGTTGTGCAGTAAGTGGATCTCTAAAAAACAAGATTAAATCGATGTCTCCATTGGCAACTCTTGCACCAATTTCTTGATCTCCACCAAGTGGGCCAGAACGGAAACAATGAATAATCAGGTTTGTAGCTTCCATCACTTTAACTCCAGTAGTTCCAGTGGCAAATAATTGATGTTTTCTTAAAATGTCCTCATGTTTTGCACAAAAACGAATCATTTCATCTTTCTTTTTATCATGAGCAATCAAAGCTATCTTCATGGTATCACCTCATTATTTTCTAACAATAGTTTATCATATTCTAAATTAAAAAAATAGTGTAGAAAAAATTCTACACTATTTAAATTTCAAACATTTCGATTAATCGATCAATTTTTGCATAATTAAAGTAACGAGATTCTCGCAATAGTTCTTTTCCTTTGCTGAAAATAATAATGGTGGGAACACTGAAAATTAAGTGCTCCCCTCTAAACATATCAATATCATCAATGTAAATATTGTATTTTTCAATTTTATGATAATGTTGCAGATTGTTTTCTAAAATCTGTGCGATGCTTTGACACGTTGTACAAGTATGTGTTTTCGCAATAATCATCACAAAGTCCTTATTAAGAATCGCTTCGACTTCATCATATCTTTCTATTGTTTTCATTATTATGCCTCCACAATCTCTAGCGCATTGACAGGACAAGCGTACAAGCAGCCCCACGCGTTGTCACATTCTATACCTGTATTATAGGCTTTTCTAGTTTCTTTGTCTATTTTTAATGTATCTGTTGGACAAATTCTTGCGCAAATTGAACAACCAATACATTTATCTTTTATTACATTCACAGTATATGCCATAATAAAACACCTCCAGACCGATAGATAGTATACAAACTAAATTAGCGATTGTCAATCTCATTATAAATAAAAATGTTTACATTAGAAATAATTGTATATTCCTTGAATGGAATATAACAAAATAGTATTATGAAATTGATATAGGGGGTTTTATCATGAAGAGTCTTGATTATTTGAAAAGCATCAGCAATAACACCAAGTTAAGATTGATTAGCTTACTTCTTGAAGGAGAATTGTGTGTATGTGAATTGGAAGAAATTATGCATGTTCGCCAAGCAAATATTTCTAAAAATTTAATTAGTTTGAAGGATGTTGGGGTTGTTGATGTAAGACGCGATAAACAACGAGGATTTTATTATTTAACAGAGGAATTCTTGAATAATACTTTTTTGGTAAGTCATATTAAAGAATTGAAAATAAAGGAAACCATATTACAAACTGATTACAAACAATATTGTCACCATGAGAGTGTCAAAGATGAAAATGTATATGTATGTCATGCGTACAGAAATGAGGAGAAATAAATGATAAAGAAGGCAATGAGAGTAGATGGTATGACTTGTGCTATGTGCGCTAAAACCATTACAAATACCTTTGAGAACTATGATAATATTTCTGCGAAAGTGAATATTGGTGCAGGAAAAGTATTGTTTGAGTACGATGAAACAAAATATAACCTTGTTGAAATCGCAAAAATTGTTACTGAGATTGGTTATGAACCCATATTAGAAGAAAGTTTAGAAGATAATAAGAACTTACGCAAGAAAATGAAAAGAGAAATTGTTATCGCAGTGATTTTTAGTATTCCATTACTTTGGGCAATGTTTGGGCATCTTTCCTGGTTTGAATTTGTCTATGTACCAGCATTACTGAAAGATGGTATTTTTCAATTACTAGTTTCTGGTGTTGTTCAGTTTTATATTGGTAGAAGATTTTATCTAGGGGCTTATCACAGTATTAAGAAAAAAGTGCTTGGAATGGATATCTTGGTTGTACTAGGAACGACAAGTGCTTATCTATATAGTATTTACTTATTAATTGAACATCTATTCATCGAGTCTTCGATGCATCCGATGTATTATTTTGAAATTAGCGCATTGATTATTACGATGGTACTAATTGGAAACTATATAGAACACATTGCCAAAGAAAGAACCACAGATGCTTTGGTTGAGCTAATCAACTTGGGTGCGAAAGAAGCAAGATTATTGGTAGATGGCATTGAAAAAATGGTGGACATTGATGAAGTATTTATAGGAGATCAGTTGGTTGTTTTATCAAACGAAAAGATACCTGTGGATGGAAAAGTAATCAGTGGAACAAGTTATGTGGATGAATCTATGATTACTGGAGAAAGCATTCCTGTAAAAAAAGATATTCGTTCTAATGTCATTGGTGCAACCCTAAATTTACGCGAAAGAATCGTGATGGAAGCTACTAAAATTGGTAGTGATACAATGTTAAGTCAAATCATTAGTACCGTAGAAGAAGCTAGCGCAGAAAAACCACCAATTCAAAGAACTGCGGATAAGATTGCCTCATATTTTGTTCCGATTGTTGTTTCGATTGCTATCATAAATTTCATCATTCAATTTATAGTTCTTGGATTTGATTTTAGTATTGCTTTTGAAAGAACAGTTGCCATACTAGTCATTAGTTGCCCTTGCGCACTAGGATTAGCTACACCAACTAGTATCTTGGTTGGTAATGGAAAGGCAGCGCAAAATCACATTTTATATAAGGGTGGAGAATTCTTTGAACTTGCGAATAAGATTCAAGCAATTGCCTTTGATAAGACTGGAACACTGACTGTGGGTAAGCCAAGTGTAACTGATTATATAGGTGATGTAGAATTATTAAGTTATGTCTATAGTATTGAAAAAGAATCAACGCATCCAATCAGTACCGCAGTTGTTGAATACGGATTATCTCATGGTGTCACGTTATTTGAAGTTTCAAAATATGAGACCATTGAAGGAAAGGGGATTAAAGCAGTTGTAAATGAAAAAGAGATTTTGATTGGATCATTAAAATTAGTAAAAGAGAATAAGATTAATTATTCGAAATTTGAAAAACAGTATATAGAATTGATAGAGCAAGCAAAAACAACAAACTTTGTGATTGTTGATGGTGTAGTAGAAGCAATATACGCCGTAAGAGATGAAATAAAAGATACTTCAGCTAAAGTAATTCAGGAAATGAAAAAACGTGGCTTAGAGCCTTATATGGTTACTGGAGATAACGCTGTAGTAGCACACGCGATTGCAAAAGAACTAGGTATTGAAAATGTATACGCCGAAGTGTTACCACATGAAAAAGCAAATATCATTTCTGAGATTCAAAAACAAGGTAAAATAGTGGCGTTTGTTGGAGATGGAATTAATGATGCTCCTGCCTTGAAACTCGCTGATGTGGGAATTGCAATGGGAAGTGGAACAGATATTGCCATTGATTCAAGTGATGTCACATTAATGAGTTATGACTTAGGTCTTGTGATAAAAGCAATTGATATGTCAAAAGCAACACTCAGAAATATCTATCAAAATTTCTTTTGGGCTTTTTCATATAATTTAATTGCAATTCCTTTAGCTGCAACTGGAAGATTGAGTATGGTAATTGCAGCTGCAGCAATGGCCTTTTCATCAATCACAGTTGTCTTAAATGCATTAAGATTGAAAACATATAAATTACCAGAATTTAAGAGCGAGGAGGTGACATTATGAAATTAGAAGTCACAAATATGACATGTGGTCATTGCAAAATGACGATTGAAAAAGCTTTAAATCAAAGTGGATTTGACAAAGTTGAAATTGATTTATCAAAGAGAATTGTTGAAGTTGATCTGAAAGGTAGAAGCGAACAAGAAGTAATTGATGTGATTGAAGCAAAAGGATATGATGTGAAATTATAAAGAGGTTTTTCATGAACCTCTTTTTTTATTTCTTTTAATGGTTGATTTTATAAAATGACTTTGCTATAATATAATAGCGCTAAAAAAGTAGATATTTTTTAGTAATCCCGTGGAGGGGTAGCGAAGAGGCTAAACGCGACAGACTGTAACTCTGTTCCTTAGGGTTCGGCGGTTCGAATCCGTCCCCCTCCACCATCTTTTAGGGGTGTGGTGTCAATGGTAGCACGCCGGTCTCCAAAACCGTCTGTACGGGTTCAAATCCTGTCACCCCTGCCATTTATAATTGAAATAGTAAGCAAAATTGCTTACTATTTTTTTATGAAAAAAAGCAAACTATGAAAAATAGTTTGCTTTCGTTATATTATTATACAGCATCTCCAGGATCAGGTTCTACTGTTGTGCTATCGTCGTCTAGACAAGATCCATCACGAAACCTATCTCCACGTTGACCTTTGTTATTTCCCCCATGTCTTCCTTGATGTCCTTCGAAATTGTTAGGTGCAGGAAAGTCGATTCCTAGTTCAGTATGTAATGCTTGCATTTCAGTTCTGATTGTATCCAGTGCTACTTGAATTTCTTCATCAGTCATATTTGCCCAATCATACGTTGCATTATAAGTATCTATTGCAGAAGTAAGAGCAGTAGCTTGTTCCTCTGATAGTGTAGCTAAGAAGTTTTCATTTGGATATGGAAGTCCGTTTTCTTCTAGATATAATCCCATATTTCTAAATCCTCTAAACTCCATTCTATCATTGCAATACGCAAATAATGGTCCTTCAATACCAAGCTCAGCATAAAGTGCTTCCAGTTCAGTTTTTACATTTTCCAATGCAATCTGAATTTCTTCATCAGTCATGTTTGTCCAGTCGTAGCTAGCATTTAAAACATCGATTGCTGAAGTAAGTGCGATTGCTTGTTCTTCTGTTAAAGATGCTAAATATTCTTCACTTGGATATTTTAATCCGTTTTCTCTAACGCTTTCCATATGGTTTCCTTTAAACATGTTTCTTACTTTAACCATAAAGTGAGAAGCAGAATCATTTACTTTGTTACTCACGGTTTCGTTTTGCATTGCAACTGCACTACCTCCACCAAATACCATTGATGCGATTAATAATGTTTTCATAAGTGTTTCCTCCTTTAATTGATAAGGTGAGTATACCAATATAATATGTGATGCCAATGAGAAAGTTGTGACAATCTTGTGAAGAAGAACATTTTTCTTTGAAGTGTCTTTTTCACATTAAATAGAGTAAAATATAAATGTAATCAATTTTGAAATGAGGACTATATATGAAAATACTTACCCTAAATTTGCATTGTTATGCAGAAAAAGATGTTCAAAAGAAACAACAAATTATTGTGGATGCAATAATAGAGCATGAAATTGATGTGATTTTGCTTCAAGAAGTAGCTCAAACTGAAGAAAAAGAATACCTATTTGGGGATATCAAAGAAGATAACTATGGATATTTGCTGCAACAGTTATTGAAGAGTGAAGGACTGGACTATGATTATTACTATCAAAGTAGCAATCTCTCCTTTGGAAGCTATGATGAAGGTCTTGCAATTTTATCAAATAGAACGTTAAGCAATAAACGAAAATTCTATGTATCCAAAAAGATTAATTATGATGATTGGAGCACGAGACTAATTGTTAGTGCTCAAATCGAGTATGAAGGAAATATTATCTCTTTCACTAGTGCTCATCTTGGCTGGACAGATAAAGAAGAAGTTTTTGAGGATCAAATAGATCGATTATTTTCTAATATTGATGGAGTAGGAATTCATGTTATTGGTGGTGACTTTAATGTTTCTGCTGGTTCCAATGAATATCAATATTTTATATCAAAAGGGTATCAAGATGTTTATTTTAATCATGATGAAGAGTATTTTACGATACCGACGCATCAAGATAATATCGATGTGAAGAAAGGCTCTAGTAGAATTGATTATATTCTAACCAATGCGACATATAGATTAAATAGGCGTGAAATCTTATTTGTAGCCTATCCGGTCTCAGATCACTTTGGGGTTTTGGTAGACATTGATTTTCTATAAAGAGTATCACGTTAAATATTATAATTTTCCTATGTTATAATGAGATTGGTGATGAAAATGGAAAAAAGAAAAGCGGCAAAGATGCAAAGAGAAGTGAGTGTACTAGGATTTGGTGGGTGGCAACTTGGGAATACTGAGTTTTGGGGTGAGATGGATTTCATTTCTGGTGTGAACTTGGTAAAAGAAGCGTTTGAAAATGGAGTTAATTTCTTTGATACTGCCCCAGGTTATGCAAGTGGAAACAGCGAACGCATCATTGGAGAGGCAGTCAAAGAGTTTCGAGATCAAGTAGTGATTAATACCAAGTTTGGTCATAATGCAGATGGTACTTCTAATTTTCAGGTAGCGTATATTGAGCATGCGATAGATGAAAGCTTAAAAAGATTACAAACCAATTATGTCGATAGTGTTATTTTACATAATCCAGAATTTTATATTTTAGAAGGAAAAACAGATCATTTTAAAGAACTAAATAGATTAAAAGAGATTGGTAAAATTAGAGGATATGGTGTCAGTATTGATTCATATGCTGAATTACTAGCAACACTTAGAAATCTTGACGTAGATGTGATTGAAATTATGTTTAATCTAGTTCATCAAGAAATTATTCCTTTATTACAGGAAGTCGAAGAATTGGGAATTATGTTGGTGATTAAAGTGCCGCTAGACTCTGGATGGTTGTCTGGCAAATATGATAAGAATTCAGTATTTACTGG
>JAFGXW010000050.1 GCA_016936415.1 Bacilli bacterium
AGGTAAGTATACCCTAAATCAGGATTATTTGTTCCCAAAAAGTAAAATACACCTTTGACTGCTTGTTGATAAAATGAGAAATCTTCACTAATCATAAGAGGCTCATCTAAAATCTTAAATGGGTAATTAGGTTCTACTAATTTTTTAAATCTATCAAACAGTGTTTCATCATTGATAACTGCAGGATAAAGGTCATTTATTTTAATTTCAATGATGACACCATATAACTGTTCATATTTAAACTTTATATCAGTAATTATGTCAATGATTCGTTCTTTTATTTCGTTTGAAAATGTACGAATTGTACCTTCGAAAGTAGTGAGGTTTGATACGATATTTCGTACAGTTCCAGATTGCATTTTTCCGAATTTAAGAATGTAATCTTTGTCTTTGATTGACTCTGAAAGTTTATATGTTATTTCGGCATAAAAGAGCGCACCATAGTACAAAGCATCAATTCCTTCATTTGGCATTGCTACATGTGAACTCATTCCTCTGATGGTAACGTCCAACATGGTGATAGAAGCCATCATCGGTCCACTTTTGGCAACGATAGTACCTTCTGGATAATTTGGGAAGAGGTGTATACCGTATACCTCTTGAACATTATATTGTTCTAACAACCCAGTTTTGACAATTTCATATGCTCCTCCTGGGCCTTCTTCAGCTGGCTGAAAGACCAATAAAACGTTTCTCTTTAAATTTGTTTGGTCTTTTAAAAAGTCAGCAAATCCAAGCAACATGGCCATATGTCCATCATGACCACAAGCATGCATAAACCCGGAGTGTATTGATTTAAACGCAATATCATTACTCTCATTAATAGGAAGCGCATCAATATCAGATCTAAACATTATGGTTTCGTTACTTCCATAATCTTGATAAACATATAATCCAGTATTGTAAATTTTGCGGGGTGAATACCCCATCTTTGTTAATGCTGAAATGAGATATTCCTGTGTTTTAAACTCTTCAAGCCCGACTTCAGGAATTTGGTGTAAATCTCTTCTAAACTTTTTCAATTTTTCCATAAACATAATCCTCCAATAAAAAAATTCAAAAAAACTTGACAAGATAAAGATGATAAAGGGTCAAAATGTGACATATATGACCTTTTTTTAATATACAGAAAATAGTATAATATATGTGTGGTAAAATTCGGATTAAGTCTGAAGGATGCTATAGGGGAATAAGTTTATGTAAAAAAATGAAATAGCTATCTATTTCATTTTTTTACTTTTCTAATATCTCCATTTGTTTTTTCTTTAAGCGTTTTGAACCAAAAATACTTTTTAAAATTCCTACCAACAGAAGAATGAAAATATTGATTAAAACGATTGTTGCACCAGATGCGACATCAAGTTCATATGACAACCAAAGTCCTCCGATAATCGAGGTTTCACTAAACATAATTGCGATACCAACCGTATTTTTAAAACTTTTTCCGATTTTCATAGCTGCTGCAACAGGGATAATCATTAATGATGAAACTAAAAGTACTCCTACTGTAGCAATCGACAAGGAAACAACTAGAGCTAAAATGACAGTTGACACAAGTTGAAAACGTCCGATTTTTATTCCCAATAGTCTTGCATAAGTTTCATCAAAACTCAAAATAACCAACTCTTTATAGAATATTGCTAGTAATGCAATAACAATCACTGCTGTAGCACCAATTATATATAAATAGTCGCCACCAACTGTTAAAATACTACCAAACAGGTAATTATAAATACTCGTATTAAATCCGCCACTTAGTGAAATAAATAATGCACTTAATGCTGTTCCAAGGCTCATAACGATTGGCATTGAGATTTCTTTATAGTTTTGGTAGTAACCGCGAAGCACTTCAATTAGTAATCCACCTATAACTCCAAAAATGATTGATAAATACAATGGATCACTAATAAATGTAAATCCCATTATATTAATTAAGAACAATCCTATCGATAATCCTGTTAAACTAAAATGGGATAACGTATCTGCGATAAAACTTAGACGTCTAATGACAACAAAAGAACCAATCAAGGGCGTGATGAATCCCATGATAACTCCAGCTATCAATGCATTAACTAAGAAAGGATACTTAAATAACGCAATAATGAAAGGCTCACTAGAAGCTAATATCATTACTCATCCCTCCTTGTAATTTCACGAAACAATGCTTCACCATTATGAATGGATAACACGTGTGATAAATTGGCTTTTGATTCGTGAATATTATGTGTAATTAAAATAATCGTAATTCCGTTTCGATTTAAATCATTAACCGTTTTAAAGAAGCTATCAACATTTTCTTTGTCGACACCAACGGTTGGTTCATCTAAAATTAAAAGTTTTGGTTTGTTAATCAAACTTCTCGCGATAAATACTCTCTGAAGTTGTCCCCCACTTAGATTGTTTATGTTTTCGTTTTGTAGCTCTAATATTCCAACGCGATCTAATAATTCCAGTTTATCGTTTTCTGTAAATTTTGAATATCTTGAAACTTGTAAAATCTCATTTACAGTAATTGGAAATTCATAATTGAAATCATCAAATTTTTGAGGAACATAACCAACATTTCGAAAGTTTTTATATTCTGTAATATCAATATCATCTAAGAAAATTCTTTTAGGTGGTATCTTATTTATACCAAGAATGCACTTAATCAAGGTTGATTTACCGCTTCCGTTGTTACCAATGACAGCTAAAAAATCGCCTGAATTAATCTTAAAAGACACGTCTTTTAATACAGTACGATAATCATAACCGAAAGTTAAATTAGAAACAGTAACACGCATATTCATCAAACCTTTCAAAGTTTCTAAATTTATTATAACATAACAATCAGATTTTATAATAAAATGATATTTAAAAATTATCAAAAATATGCGATAATAGTAACATTAGATAGGAGTGTTAATCTTGAAAGGAAAATTTATTACATTTGAAGGACCAGAGGGTTCAGGGAAAACATCAGTGATTGTGGCTGTTAAAAAGTTCTTTGAAGACGAAGGGTATGAAATTATGACTACCCGTGAACCTGGCGGGATAAGAATAGCTGAAGAAATTAGAAATATTATTCTTGATAAAAACAATACTGAAATGGATGCACATGCTGAAGCATTGTTATTTGCAGCTTCAAGAAGCCAACATTTTAGTGAAAAAATATTGCCTGCATTAAACGAAAATAAGATAATCCTATGTGATCGATTTATTGATTCTAGTTTGGCATATCAAGGTCATGCCAGAGGTCTAGGAATTGATAATGTGTATAATATCAATAAATTTGCGATTGGTAATGTTCTACCAGATATTACTATTTTTATTGATGTTCCGCCAAGTGTTGG
>JAFGXW010000006.1 GCA_016936415.1 Bacilli bacterium
GATGCTGAACTGGAAAAAAGTAAAGATCACTGGGACGAATATGCCTTTGAACCATATCTTGTTGCTTCGATTGATAAAATGTTGCTCAGTAATCATTTAGATCAGTTATCAAGTAACTTTGATAGTCTTTTACAAAAATTAAATAATGGACTAATCGAACCGAAGTGGCAGTGGTATCAATTTGATGATGTGTTTGAGGAAATCAAACATGAATGGAGTGGGTTGCTTACACTGAAAGTAGTCCAAGCACTTCGATTGAATTTACATGAGTAAGACAGAATGATTGTTTCTGTCTTTTTTTTGAAGAAAAATCATCAATACTTCGGTATCATACATTCGAGGTGATAACATGAAGCGATATTTAGTTTTAATAATTTTTACAATGATGATTTGTTCCATGAAGGTGAAAGCTACGGACTTATCTATTTATTTACCAGGAGGGAAAAATTATTTAGATGAAAACAATATGATTTTTTCAAGTGGTATGATGTATTCTGATGATGCATTTACAGTGAAAGCAGATACGGATTATACCCTGTCCCTTCCGAGTACCTATTTTCTAGATGGTATTATACTAGTTCAAATAGGAGGAGTCGAGACGTACATCAATGGTGATATTTCTTCAAACAGCAAATGTGTAGTTGAACAACAAGATGTGCATTGTACATTTAAGACGGCAATAGATGAAGATGCACTCTCTATTACAGTACAAAATCAAGATTTAATAAGTTATCATAATTTTTATGGTTTCGTTGGATTTCAATTAGAAGAAGGAGTTTCGAGCACTTCATATGAACCATACATTGCTCCTTTTGTTGATTCGATAGACCCATCATTTTCAGGTAGTGGTGCATATATTGGTAGTTACAAGGATCAATTGACATTATCTGAAATCATACAAGAACACATCGAGGTTGTGGATGAAATTGATGGCAACTTAAATGATCAAATTGTGATTGTTCTTGATGAATATACTGGCAATGAAACAACTTTAGGTGAATATGATGTCGAACTTACGGCATGTGATTTTAGCAATAATTGTTCGTCATTTCATCTTGTAATTATCATAAAAGATGAGATAACTCCAGTGATAAGTGGTCCAACGTCAGTAAATGTGGATGCGGGATTATCTCCTAATATTATTGAATTAATTAATGCAAATTTCACATATAGTGATGAATATGATTCTTCTTGTGAACTGCATATTCTCACTGATGAGTATTCTCCAAACAAACAAGTGCTTGGAACATATCTTGTTGAATTTGAAATAGTTGATGATTCTAATAATAAGGCAAATCAATCATTCATGGTGCATATTGAAGATGTTGGATTCCCAGTTATCGAAGGAGCAATGACTTTCTCTTCGCCATTATCAAATCCGTTAACAGTAAATAGTATGATAAGTAATCTCGCTATTACTGATAACATAGACTCCTTTGAAGATTTGATCAAAAGTGTTACAAATGATACGTTTACACCAAATAGTCTTCAAGTCGGTTCATACTCTTTCCATATATCTGTGACTGATTTATCAGGTAATCTATCCACAAAAACAATTCAAGTTCAAGTTGTGGATGATATCAAACCCAATATCTCTGGACCAAATACTTACAACTTTTCATACCAAGAAAACATCAATCTACAAGATTTTATGTCTATGTTGGTAGTAAGTGATAATGTGAGTAGTCTTACAAACTCGAACATTTATATCAAGTCAGACTCATTTACCAATAGAGCAAGTCAAGTTGGGGAGTTTTCAATCATATTTGCTGTGAAAGATGAGGCAGGAAATGAAAGCACACACACGATTTTGATTACCGTTTTTGATGATGTAGCTCCTATCATCTATGTTGACAATTTTATTGTTTCGGTTAATCTATCATCTACCTTTAAAAGTGAAGATGCCCTAAAACTATTAATCAATTCAAACGAGTTGGCAAGTGGTAATTACACTACACTCACGCTAATTGATGAATATGCTGGGAATGAAGAAAATCCTGGAAGCTATCTTCAAAAATATCGATTCACCAACGAACAAGGTGAGGAATTTGAAAAAGAGTTCATTGTGAAGGTGGTAGGAGATGATCAAATACATTGGAATAAAGAACTGCTCATTCGAAATTTGATTATTTATCCAATTGTCATTGGAATTTGTGCTGTGGTTGTCGTAAAAATCAAAAAGTAAACGGATTCAAATGATATCATTTGACTTTCTTCTTAAATTCTTATAAATTTAAGAAGAAAGCGGTGATACGATGGAAATATTACAAATAATTACAAGTGTTTTACCAGTACTTGGCCCTCTGGTCTTTTTGGTTCTTTTTCGAATGAGTGCTAAGAAGGGTATGACCATTAGTATGATTCTCATGCTGATACTTGCTATTGTCGTTTGGCAAGTATCTTTTGACGTGATATTTGCATCTGTTGCAGTTGGTATTCATAAGTCTGTCACGATTATTTTAATTTTGCTTGGCGCATTGACATTAGTTAATACTTTAAAAAATACAAAAGCAATTCTAAGAATCAATCAAGGATTTGAAATGATATCAAAAGATAAGCGAATTCTTGGGGTTATGGTTGCATTTTTATTTGGTGCACTAATAGAAGGTGCAAGTGGGTTTGGAACACCTGCAGCCATTACAGGACCACTTTTAGTTGGAATTGGATTTGATCCGATTATCGCAGTTGTTATGGCTCTTGTTGCCGATAGTACTCCTGTATCATTTGGCGCAGTAGGAACACCACTTGCGGTTGGATTAGAAGGTGTCTTTTCTAATTTAAATACCATTGCTAATTATGTAACATTAATTGATTTATTCAGTGGCATATTTATTCCGACTATCGTTGTAATTATATTAGTATTGATGAGTAAGGATTATGCGGGAAATAGAAGAAAAAGCATATTAGAAATATTACCTTGGACATTATTTGTTGGATTTACCTATGTAGTAATTGCATTTGCTGTTTCAAGATTAGTTGGATTTGAGTTTGTATCCATTATCACTCCGATTATTACTTTATTGATCGTAACTATTTCTGCGAAAAAGGGGTTTTTGGTTCCAAAAGTAGAAGTGAGTGAAGTAAATATTAATTCTGATTTATCACTTTTAAAAGCATGGAGCCCATATTTGGTTGTCGTGATTTTATTGTTGTTGACGAGAGTGTTTATACCGTTAAAAAGTTTTTTAATTGGGATAGATTTCTTATCAATTAACCAAGCGTTTGGTACAAATCTGACTTCCAGCTTTCCAATTCTATATTCTCCGGGTACTGTTTTATTAATCGCAAGTGTATTTGCTAGTTTATATCAAACAAAACAACTAGACAGTTTTTTTCAAGCTGTAAAAGATACTAAAAAAGTTATCGTAGGGGCAAGTCTTGCTTTGATTCCGACATTGATAATGGTTACGATTTATACGAGTAGCCAGTATAATAATCTCGGATTAGAAAGCATGCCAAGTTATATCGCCAATTCACTAGGTAGTATATTTGGAGATACCTGGCCAATTGCAAGTCCATTCTTAGGGATGCTTGGTAGCTTTGTCTCAGGAAGTGCAACCGTATCAAACCTAACATTTGGAAATGTACAAGCCTCAATAGCCACACAAGTAGGTGCAAATCAAGGTGTTATTTTGGCTGAGCAAGTTATGGGAGCAGCCATTGGAAATATGATTTGTGTTCATAATGTTGTTGCTGCAAGCAGTGTAGTTGGACTTGAAAATCAAGAAGGAATGATTATCAAGAAGACGATTATTCCAGCATTGATTTATGCAATATTAGTTGCAATAATTGGATTAATAATTTTACGCTAATATCTTATATTTTTAATGCATAACAGGTGCTTTTTGTGATAGAATAAGTTAGAATACTAAAGTAAGTTTACAAGGAACGGTGATAGAAATGAAACAATTAAAATTAAAAGAAAACCTATACTGGATTGGTACTGTTGATCATGAATTAAGAGAATTTGATGTTGTCTTAAATACACCATGGGGAACAACATATAATTCATATCTTGTTATTGGTAGTGAAAAGAAAGCAATTATCGACACAGTGAAGCATACTAAGATTGAAGAATATCTTGCACAACTTTCTACAATCGTAGATATAAAAGATGTTGACTATCTGATTGTGAATCATGCAGAACCTGATCATACAGGAAGTATTAAAAGATTATTGGAACTTAATCCAAATCTGATTATTGTTGGATCGAATCGTGCCATTCATAATGTAAGAGATATTACCAATATGACCTTTGAAAGCATTGGTGTGAAAGATGGTAGTACTTTGTGTTTAGGAGATAAGACATTTAAATTCTATAATGCAATTATGTTGCATTGGCCAGATACGATTTATTCTTACTTAGTGGAAGACAAAACGTTATTTACTTGTGATTCATTTGGTGCTCACTATGCACTTGATGTTCCATTACAAAGTAATATTATAGATGAAGAAGAATACCAAAAAGCATTTCATTATTACTATGAACATATTTTTGGCCCATTTAAAAAATACTATTTGGATGCAATAGCCAAAATTGAAGACTTAGAGATTGATTTAGTGTGTGTTGGACATGGTCCTATCTTGGATTCAGATCCTTGGAAAGTAATTCATTACTCAAGAGAATTATCGCTTATCAAAAATACCAATCCAAAACCACTAATTATAATTCCGTATGTAACAAGTTATGGGTATACAAAACTTCTTGCTGAAAAAATATATGAAGGATTAAAAACACGTGATTTTGATGTCGAAATGTATAATCTAACTTATTCAGATATTGACGCTGTATTTGATCGATTAAAAGTTGCTGATGGTATTTTGTTTGGGAGTACAACAATGCTAGGAGATGCATTGTTTCCAATTTGGCAATTATTGATACGTTTGAACCCGTTTATTCATGGTATTAAATTTGGTAGTGTATTTGGAAGTTATGGATGGAGTGGTGAAGGAATTACCAATGTTGATGCTCGTTTAAGTCAACTGAAAATGAAAACAATTCCTCCTTTTAAATTAAAGTTTCAGCCAAGTGAACAAGAATTAGAAAATCTAAATGTATTCATTGAAGATTTCGCAAATTTAGTAAATGCAAAAAGTTGAAGAAATTCAACTTTTTTTTGTGAATATAACATAACGAATTCATCTTTTTAATCAATCCATTTAAATGGGTGATTTTTCAACCTTTGTTCTTGACTAAAATGACATCAAAATATATAATGATTAGGTAAGACCTAACTATTTATAAAAAGGAGTGATTTGATGGAAAAAGAAGAAGTTAGATTGGCAATGAATAAATTTCTAAAAATGTACTTCGATTCTTGTGCGGAAGTGTACGAAGAAATTAATATGGACCGCATTACAGGGCGCCAATTTAAATTCTTAAAAGAGATTCATCTACGCAAAGAAGTCACTCTCACGGAGTTAGCAAGACATTTTAAAGTATCAAAACCATATATGACTGAAGTCATAAATAAATTTGAAGAATCAAAAATAATTGAGAAAACAAAAAGTAAAAATGACAAGCGAGTTTCCTTGATTACTTTGACAGATGTTGGTAGAACATTAGCTACTTCAAATGTGTTAGAAAGTGCACGTGCAGTTGAAAAAATATATGAGCGACTAAGTCCTAGTGAAGTAGAACATCTTGCTATGACTTTTCATCGGTTTGGAGTTGACAAAAAATGATTTTTGGAAAAGTAATTAACAAATACTATTTGAAATATGCACATTTATTCTTAATTGGATTAGCTGCTTTGCTGATTATTGATTATATTCAATTAGAAATTCCAATTATTACAGGGCAATTGATAGATGGACTGAATGATGGAACGATGGATCAAGCTGGTATTGCTTCCATGGTTGGATTAATAGCTAAATATGTAGTGATTATTATTATTGGTCGATTTATATGGCGCTATTTTATCTTTGGAACATCTCGTCGTGTAGATTATGGAATCAGAAACGAAATGTTTGCACATGCAGAAGAATTATCTAATAGTTTTTATGCTGAAAATAAAGTGGGAGGATTGATGGCTTACTTTACCAATGATCTTGAAACAGTTCGTATGGCAGTTGGACCAGGTATGATCATGATGGTCGATGCTTTATTCTTAGGAGGACTTGCTTTTTATCACTTATTTCAATTGAATGTATTAATGACGTTGCTTTCAGGGATACCGTTATTATTAATTGCATTTATTGGTGCATATATGGGAAATAGATTACGTAAAAAATTCAAAGAAGCACAAAAAGCTTTTGAAGATTTAAGCGATTTCACCAATGAAAATTTATCAGGTATTGGAGTCATCAAGGCTTTTGTTAAAGAGAAAAGAGAAATTCAAGAATTTCTAAAAACAAATCAAATCGCAAAAGACAAAAACATTGCCTATGTTAGAGTAGAAACTCTTCTACAAATTATTATTAGTACGTTTACTGGAGTAATATATGTTGTTATTTTAGGATACGGTGGATATTTGGTTCAAAACTCTTCAGGAGATAGTTTGTTTACAGTTGGTAATCTGACAGCTTTTATTTTATTGTTTGGTTCATTAATATGGCCAATGCGCGCATTATCAAGAATTATTAATATTCGAAATAGAGCGCGTGGTTCTTTACAAAGAATTACCCGTATCCTTGATGAAAAAGTAGATGTTTTTGATGATGAAAACGTCGTAGATGTAGATAGAATTAGCGGAAAGATAGAATTCAAAGATTTGACTTTTGCTTATCCTGATGGGAATAATACTGCGCTTCACAACATTTCTTTTAAAATAGAAGTTGGTGAAACAGTTGGTATTTTAGGCCGTACAGGAAGTGGGAAAACAAGTTTGGTTGATTTATTATTACGAATTTATAATGTGAATACTTCACAACTGTTCATTGATGATATTGATATTATGAATCTTCCAATTCGCAAAGTTAGAGAGAGTATTGGATATGTACCACAAGATGGATTCTTGTTTTCAGATTCAATCAAGAACAACATATCTCTAGGTTTAAAGAAAGTACAGGGGTATGACGATTTAATTTTTGAAGCTGCGAAATTAAGTGATGTTCATGATAATATCATTGATTTCACTGAAGAATATGAAACGGTAATTGGTGAACGAGGGGTTACGTTAAGTGGTGGACAAAAACAACGTTTGAGTATTGCTCGTGCATTAATTAAGGATCCTGCCATTTTGATTATGGATGACTCTGTATCGGCAGTTGATACAAAGACAGAAGAAACGATTTTAGCCAATTTAGGCCGCGTACGAAAAGGAAAGACAACCTTGATTATCGCACATAGAATCAGTACGATTAAAGGTGCAGATAAAATTATTGTGATTGATCAAGGAGCTTTGATTGATGTTGGGACACATGAAGAATTACTTGTTCGCTGCGAATTTTATAAAGACATGGTTGAGAGACAAAAACTTGAAGATGAAATCGAGGTGGACTAGATGAATGAAGAAAACTTAGACAAACGCTTAAACACCATGAAAGATTCTCTCATTATTAAAAGACTACTTTCATATGCGAAACCATTTATTCCAAGTTTTATACTCACAATTATATTAATGATTATTAGTGTTTTAGCTGGACTTGCTGAACCATATCTAACAGGTAAGAGTATTGATACCATTAACAGTGATTCCATTGATTTACCGCTCTTATATACCTACTTAGCATTTTTTGTGTTAGCCATTATAGTTGGAAATTTATTGAATTATATGCAAACAATGATTTTGCAACGTACCGGACAAAGTATCATATTCAACATTCGTAAAGAAATATTTACGCATCTTGAATACCATGATATCGCGTACTTGAATAATACACCAACTGGTGCATTGGTAACCCGCGTTACAAACGATACAAATACGCTGAACGAAATGTATACAAATGTAATTGTTAGTGTATTTCGCAATGTGACAATGATTCTATTAATCATTGGGTTCATGTTCTTCCTAAGTGTTAAATTAACATTGTTGGTACTAATTGTGGTTCCATTTATTATTTTCTTTTCATATATGTTTCGAAAATATTCAAGAAAAGCATATAGACAAGTTCGTTATAACTTATCTCGTGTTAATGCTTTCTTGGCAGAGCATTTATCAGGAATGAAAATCATCCAGATATTCAATCAAGAAGAAGAGAAATTTAATGAATTTGATCAAAAGAATAAAAAACTACAAAAATCATATTTCCGACAAATTCTAACATTTGGTATTTACCGTCCAACAATGTATGCCTTACATATGATAGCCACATTGATTATTTTCTATTTTGGTGGAATGAATGTATTAGAAGGACTGATGACAATTGGGACATTAATTGCATTTAATACCTATGTGAATAGATTTTTCCAACCGATTGAAGAACTTGCTGAGCAATTTAACACATTGCAATCTGCATTCGCATCAAGTGAGCGATTATTTGGTATTTTAGATACGAAACCAAGAATTACAGATCAGGATGATTCGATTGAACTTACCGATATGAAAGGTGAAATTGAATTCAAAAATGTATGGTTTTCTTATTTAGAAGGAGAATGGATTTTAAAAAATGTCTCGTTTAAAGTGAATCCAAAGGAATCGGTCGCCTTTATTGGGGCCACAGGAGCTGGAAAAACAACCATTTTGGGATTAATAACGAGAAATTACGATATTCAGAAAGGTCAAATATTAATTGATGGAATTGATATCAGAAAAATCAAAAAAGATTCGTTAAGAAGAAATATTGGCCAAATGTTACAAGATGTGTTTATGTTTAGTGGGACAATTGAATCAAATATTAAACTTCGCAATGAAAAAATCAGTGATGAGGAAATGATTCAGGCATGTAAATATGTTAATGCTGATGGTTTCATCAATAAACTTGACAACGGATATAAGGAAAGAGTAAAAGAAAGAGGAAATAATTTTTCTACTGGACAACGTCAATTGCTGAGTTTCGCAAGAACAATTGTACATCAACCAAAAGTCATGATTCTTGATGAAGCTACAAGCAACATTGATACAGAGACAGAACAATTGATTCAAGATTCACTTAAAAAAATGATGAGTATTGGTACGATGCTTATTGTTGCACATCGTTTATCAACCATTCAACACGTTGATAAGATTATCGTTTTATCAAAAGGTGAAATTATTGAAGAAGGAAAACATCAAGACTTGCTTCATAAAAAGGGTCACTATTATAGCCTTTATCGACTTCAATATCAAAAAAAATAATATGAAAATGGGAATGGATAATTCATTCCCATTTTTTTAATGAAAAAGGCGAGTTTTTGTTCTATCCCTTACTTGAAAAAATCTTATTGTCTTTGTTTTTATTTTTGATAAATATGGTATAATAGTACATTGAAAGGGGGAATTATTATGTTCTCTGTTATAACAGCAATTCTAATAACTGCAGCATTATTTGTTGCTTTCAGTATGGTAAAAACCGGTGGTGGAATGCGATTTAGATTCCGCAAAAGAAGTTTCTTTGCATTTTTCGCATTACTAACTATTGTTCCAAGCTTTTTTGCACAAGTTAGTGCAAATGAAGTTGGTATTGTGTATGATCCTTTTCAGGGTGGGATTCAAGATATCGCGCTAGGAGAAGGATTACATATCGTTACACCTTTTCAAAAAGTATATATGATTTCTACAAAATTGAGAGAAGATAGTTTTAACGTTTCTGCACAAACTGGTAAAATCATCAAAGTGGTTGATGGTGTGACAGAAGAAACTGGTGGGGGGCAGTGGGCAACCTACTCAGTAACCATTCAATACCGCGTTGAAGTTGCGAATGCACAAACATTCTTTAGAAACTTTGGTGGAGATAGTGTTTCTAAATCTACCATTGAAGCACGTATTAGAGAATCCCTTCAAAACAATTCAGTTGATTTTGATATTTTCTCAATTTTAAAAGGTTCACTGAATGATGTCAGAAACAGTACAGAACTTGAGCTTATTGATTCTCTAGGTGAACTTGGAATTTCAATTCAAGCATTTATCATTTTAGATGTTGATGCAGGTGCCGTAATTGAAGCCGTTGTAGAACAAGAGGCTACAGCAGCAAAACAAATTGAAATTGCATTGAAAGATCAAGAAGCAGATTTGATTCGTGTTGAAACATTGAAACTTAAATCTGAAATTGAAGCAGAAACAGTTGTTATTTTAGCAAATGCACAAGCAGAAGCTGATCGTGTATTAAACAGTGTTACAGCTAACGCAATTTATACCATGTATGAAGGACAATTCTTGGATGAACAAGGTGTTGTTGATCAAACATTAAAAGATAATTTCGAATTAGATGGCAGTGGAGGATATTTGACCATATCTGAAATCTCTGAAATCGTATTAACACAATTGTATTACGATGCATGGGATGGTGTTTTACCAACTGTTGTTGCTGGAGATGGCACAGATTTAATCGTATCACCATAATGAACTTAAAAGACACCTTTGTAGGTGTTTTTTTTTGAATGTGATATAATTAGGTGAGGTGAGCGAATGAACACATTTGAGTTTAGACACAAGAAATCATCGAATTATTTTGAAGGTTGGTACATTCGATTTACAGATAGTGATCATGCAGTTAATATTGCAGTGATATTTGGGGTGACAAATTCAAAAGAGGATCCTCATGCGTTTATTCAGTTTTACGATGGAAATCAGCTAACAAATTCTTATTATCGATTTGACCTGAATGAATTTATTTATCAAAATTCTATGGTGACAATTGGCGAAAATACCTTGTCAATGAACCATCTATCATGTCATTTTGATCATATTAAAATTCATTTACATTTTTCAAATGTCGACATGTTACAAGGCAAAAAAAGTGCCATGAGTTTTTTGGTGCACGCCCCATTGCAATGCTTTCAAGAAGTTAACATGATGAATGGAGATTTCTCTGGTGAAATAATAATAAGTGGAATTTCAAACGAAGTTTCAGGAAAAATTTATATGGAAAAAACATATGGGGATAAGTTTCCTGCGAAATGGATATGGCTGCAAAGCAATCATTTTAAACAAGAAATTGCTGTCACTTTTGCGTATGGTAAAATTCCGTTTTTGCGATGGAAAGTAAATGGATTTATGGCCATATTACATTACCAAAAGAAAGAATTTCGTTTTAGTTCATATAATTTTGCAAGGTTAAAGATTGATAATTATAATAAGAATAAAGTGAAAATTATTTTGCGAAAAAAAGCAAAAATTCTTTCGTTCGATGCAACCTTAAAAGATCCAGTTGAATTAATTGGACCAACCAAAAATGGGGTTATGAATTTAACAGTAATGGAAAGCATCAACAGTGTTGTAAATGTTGTGTTTTCAGATAACAACAATATCATATTTGATGAAATTGGCTCATACGTTGGCCTAGAAATTATGAATCAATAGTAGAGGTGAAAAAGATGCCAGAATTGCCAGAAATATATAACATCAGTAAACAACTAGACCATGAGATCGTCGGATTATCAATTGAATCGATTTTGATTCATCAAGAAAAATGTATAAACTATCCTCTTGTTGAGTTTTCTAATTTGGTTTCTTCCCAAATGATTCAGCGTGTTTCTTCCATTGGAAAATGGTTGAAAATACATTTTGAATCAGGAGATAAATTACTCATTAATTTAGGTATGGGTGGTGATTTACTGTATGCTTTACAACCACCAACAAAAAAGCATCAAGCTGTGATATATTTCAGTAATAAGATGTTATTGTCTTTTCGTTTTTGGTGGTTTGGATATATTCATTTTGTGAAAAAAAATGAACCACATACCATGACAGATGAACTTGGTATTGATATGATTCGCACTGAATGTAATAAAAATGATTTTGTTCAACTATTTGATGGAAAGAAAGGATCTTTAAAAACATTCTTACTAAATCAAAAAAATATCGCTGGGATTGGGAATTATTATATTCATGATATTTTATATGATGCAAAGATAAACCCTACAATCAAAATTAACAATTTGAAACCTGAAAAGTTAGGTGTGTTATACGATAGTATTCTAAACGAATTCAACACAGCCATCTCGTTGCGTGGTGCACATTATGAGGTTGATATCTATAACAAACCTGGTGAATTTAAAGTGAGTAAGGTTGCTTATAGAGATGGGCAGATATGTCAATGTGGTACAACCATTCTTAAGATAAAAACAGGGGCAACATCATCTTATTTTTGCCCTACTTGTCAAAAATAAAATTATAAGGAGAGATATATTATGATTCAAGTAAAATTACATAACGGTAAATTTATGCCAATTGTTGGATTAGGAACATGGAAAAGTAGTAAAGAAGATGCTTATCGTGCTGTATTAACTGCCTTAAAAGCAGGATATCGTCATATTGATACTGCAATGATTTACGGGAATGAAGAAGCGATTGGACAAGCCATCAAAGATTCAAACATTCCTAGAAAAGAACTTTTTATTACTACAAAACTATGGAACACTGATCAAGGATATGAAACAACAAAACAAGCTTTTAAAAAATCGTTACAGTTATTGGGATTAGAATATGTGGATTTATACTTAATTCATTGGTTTAAGGGTTATGAAAAGTCGCTGGATTCATATAGAGCACTTGAAGAGTTATACGAAGAAGGTTTGACGAAAGCGATTGGAGTTAGTAATTATAATGTTCATCACATTATGAATATTATTGAGAATTGTAAAATTATACCTCACGTTTTGCAAGTAGAAACGCACATCGCTTTACAGAATCACTTCTTACAAGATTACTGTATCGAAAACAACATTCAAATGGAAGCATATGCACCATTAATGAGTTCTCATATTACTGAGATGTTAGCCAATCCAGTGATGCAAGAATTATCAAAGAAATATCATAAAACAATCCCCCAAATTGCAATTAGATGGCTTATTGATCGCAATGTTGTTGTAATTCCTAAGTCTGTGACTGAATCACGAATCATTGCAAATTTTGATGTGTTTGATTTCCAAATTGATCAAAAAGATATGGAAAAAATCAAAGGGTTAAATCAAGGAAAAAAATTATTCCCTGAACCAGATAATGTGATTTACTAATGATTCGTTTTGGTATCGTAGGAGCTGGTAAAATTGCTCAAAAATTTGCACGTGATATTCGCTTGGTAAAAGACGCTACACTTGTAGGAATTGCTTCTAGAGATGCATTAAAAGCTCTTGCATTTAAAGAAAAATATGATTTAGATGTAGCTTACGGTAGTTACTTAGAAATGGCAAAAGATCCAAACATTGATGCAGTTTATATTGCAACGCCTCATAATTTTCATTTAGAACAATCTTTACTTTATATAAAGCATCAAAAACATGTATTGTGTGAGAAACCAATCGCGGTAAATGATGCACAGTTATCAATAATGATTGCAGCAGCACAAGAGAACCATGTTTTATTAATGGAAGCAATGTGGAGTAAGTTTTTACCATCCACACTAGAAGTCGAGCGGTTAATAAAAGAACGAAACTTAGGAAAATTGCTTCATTCTGAATTTTATTTTGGATACAGTTTAATTGGTAATTACCCGCTTGATGGTAGATTGTTAAATCCAGAACTTGCTGGAGGAAGTATCTTAGATATTGGCGTTTATCCTATTTCAATGTTGCGTAATTTTACAAGACAACCAATTGTAAATTTGAACGCAAAAGCTGAAATGCATGAAACAGGGGTTGATAAAACATGTGTCATGGACTTTACATTTGCTGATCATTCCACTGCACACCTTGTTTCAAGTATTCATAAAGAATTATCTCAGGAGGCTAAACTGGTATTTGAAAATGGAACCATTACCATGGAGGACTTTTCTCGTAGTCAAGTATTAATTATGAATGATGAGATTCATCATGTACCATATTTGGGTGAGGGATTTGTACATGAGATTCAATCATTTATTAATACCATAGAAATGGGTTTAATCGAAAATGAAATTATGAATTATGAATCAACACGAGATGTTGTTCAAATCATGGATTGTGTTCGTGAAAAAATCGATTTAAAATATCCTTTTGAGTAAAAAGAAAACCAAACAATTGTTTGGTTTTTTTTAGTATTCAATGCTATCTAAGTTATTTCGTATAATACGAATAGAACTACGTAATAACTCTTTTTCTTCATCATTCATCTCTAATTTAACGATATGATGAATACCATCTTTGTTTAATACTGCAGGTAAGCCAATATAAACATCTTTATCACAATCATATATTCCGTTATTTAATACGGAAACAGGCATAATCCTATTTTCATTATTAAAGATAGCAGCGGTAATACGAACCAATGCCATCCCAACACCGTAGTAAGTTGCTCTTTTTCGCTTGATAATTTCATACGCTGCATTTTTTACTTTTTTATAGATGATGTCTAAATCTTCAAAAGAAATTTCTTCCATAGAATTAATGACATCACTTATCGGTTTGGCACCAACGTTTGCATTTGACCAACAAACAAACTCACTATCGCCATGTTCACCAAGAATATAAGCGTGAACATTTCTTGTATCAATGTGAATCATTCGAGCAATTTCATAACGTAAACGAGCTGTATCAAGAGAAGTACCACTTCCGATTACTCTAGAATGGTGTAATCCTGATTCTTTCCAGGCAACATAAGCAAGAATATCAACTGGATTAGAAGCTACAAGTAGAATTCCGTTAAAACCTGATGCCATAATTTGAGTAACAACAGCCTTAATAATTCCTGCATTTCTTGTTAAGAGATGTGTTCTTGTTTCACCCTCTTTTTGATTCACACCAGCGGTAATAACAACCAATCCCGCGTCTTTACAATCACTATAATCTCCTGCTTTTATATTCATTTTACGAGGTCCAAAAGCAAGACCGTGATTCAAGTCCATTGCTTCACCTTCGGCTTTGTCATGATCAATATCAATTAACACCAATTCTTCAACTGTACCTTGATTTACAAGGGCATAAGCATAACTCATACCTACAAATCCTGTACCAACTACTACAACTTTACTGTTTTGCATAAAATCACCTCACCATTATTTTAACAAATAATATGTTATTGTACCAAAGAAACACTCTAAATTAGATGATGAATTTGCATAAAATGGATAAAACACCAATGTAAACGCTATTTATAATAAATTTAAAATAAAAATGCAAATTAGTCGGTAGTATTTATAAAATAAGATATAATAAACCATGTTCTAAGTGAATGGAAAAACAAGAGGTGAAACTATGTTAGAAATAAGAAATGTTACAAAAATATATCAAATCGGAGACATTGAAACGAAAGCATTAGATAATGTTTCCTTAAAATTTAGACCAGGTGAATTTGTTAGTGTACTTGGACCAAGTGGTTGTGGAAAAACAACACTTCTGAATATCATTGGTGGTTTGGATCGTTATACGGAAGGTGATTTAATTATTAATGGTAAATCAACAAAGAAATTTGTTGATAGCGATTGGGATGCTTACCGAAACAACAGTATAGGATTTGTCTTTCAAAATTATAATTTAATCAATCATATATCTATATTAGAAAACGTTGAGATGGGGATGACTTTATCTGGAGTGCCTTTTAGAGTACGTCGTGAAAAAGCAATTGAGGTACTAACGAAAGTTGGTCTTGCAGATCAAATGTATAAAAGAAGTTCGCAATTATCAGGAGGACAAAAGCAGCGTGTCGCAATAGCTAGAGCATTGGCAAATGATCCTGATGTAATTTTGGCTGATGAGCCTACTGGAGCGCTTGATACGACTACAAGTGGAGAAGTAATGGACTTGATTCGTGAAATTTCAAAAGAAAAACTAGTGGTTATGGTAACGCACAATGAAGAGATTGCCAAGAAATACTCAACAAGAATTGTGCAATTAAAAGA
>JAFGXW010000007.1 GCA_016936415.1 Bacilli bacterium
AAATGAATTATCATAAAAACACTCTTTTTCTTCTGTAAAGGTATAAACGAGACCCAATTGTTATATTCTTTTTATGGTATTCTCTTGCTATATCGTTTCAATCATACTCATTTTTCTTGAATGAATATGATTAATTTGGGGTTCTTCTCGTTTTTTATAAGTGTTGTTTTTCCTTCTCTAAATTTTGCTTAGAATGTGTCTTTTTTTATAAAATGACCTACTTATACCCTATTTATTGAAAAATCAACACAGCGCAAATTTTGTACAAAAAAAAGGATGTCAGCAGACATCCTTCTATCTTATTCAAAATCAACTTTTCCTACATCATTTAATTCTAGCTTCAAATATACATCTTCTGCTTTTTTTACAATCCTATCATATAGAATCTCTGGAGCATGGCAGTCACTGTTAAAAATTGTTTTACAATTATATGATTTGGCAATTTCCCAAAACTCTAATCTTGGATAGGGTTGCAATTCTCCCTGTGGTGTTTTTGAAATGCCTCTTCTATATCCATTTGCATTAAATTCTAAGATAACTCCGAGTTCGCTCGCCATCTTACAAATTCGATGTGCTACAATTTTTGCGGTTTCATCAAAGTTTTTATATCCACACATATACAAATCAGGGTGTGCCAACATTGCAAAATGTCCAGAAGACATAGCTTTTTCTAAATATTCCACATATTTGAGGATTTGAGCAGGTTTTGTTAGTGCAAATCCAGAGATTAAGTCATTCATACTGTTTGTCATAGAAATATAATGTTGTCCATGAATCATATAATCTAGCTTTTCATGCAAATTTTGATAGTATTCTTCGTGATCATCGAAGTATTCCACTTCTAGACCAGTATAAATCTTGATTTTACCAGCATATTTTTGTTTCGCTTTATTAATATCTTTTAGATAATCAGGTAAATCTGTTTCACGCATCCTTACACCGAAGTCATTTACACGGTAATTTGGTGCATGATCACTGAATCCCAGTGTATCAAATCGTTGTTTAATTGCTTCTTTTATGTATTCCTCAGCATTTCCTGTGGCATGTCCACATAAGTGGTGGTGTGTATGGTAGTTTCTCTTCATCTTTAGTTTATTCGGTAATGGCAACCGATACTTTCCTTTCTAGCTAGCGCTGATTCGACTATTAAAGTCGCAGTTTGAACCATATTTAATGCTTCATAGTAATGTTTTGAGTTATTTGGATATTTTTTTAAGTTGCTTAACATTTTAATTAGCTCGTTTTTGGCAAATAGGAGTCCTTCTTCACTACGAACTATACCGACATACTCATCCATCAGCATACCAAGCTTCTTTTTCATTGGTTTATAGTTGTATTTATAACTATTATATTGTTTGATGTTACTTTCATAGATCTTTTTCTCAAATATTTGATTATTAATGTCTTGTGCAATGCGATTACCAAAGACAATACACTCTAACAATGAATTGGAAGCCAATCGATTGGCTCCATGAACACCATTCGAAGCACATTCACCATTTGCATAAAGGTTTTCCATGTTGGTTTTTCCAAATAAATCAGCCGTAATCCCGCCAACATTAAAGTGTTGGACAGGCGATACACTAATTAAATCCTTCCCCATTGTGATTCCTTCTGCGCGCAAATGATTATAAATCGTTGGAAAGCGGTTCTTTAAATATTCTTGGTC
The DNA here is from genome assembly GCA_016936415.1 of Bacilli bacterium. Lineage (GTDB taxonomy): Bacteria > Bacillota_I > Bacilli_A > Izemoplasmatales > Izemoplasmataceae > JAFGXW01. The sequence goes on from JAFGXW010000007.1 coordinate 1,670, forward strand.
TAAATGTCTCGTATCTAAATAAACATGGTCTGTCCAAGTATCATACATTTCACGATAAATCGCTTGTGAAACAGTGTCTCTTGGAGCAAGTTCTAATAATGGGCTATATTTGTGCATAAAACGGTCTCCTTCAGAGTTAACCAAGTATGCACCTTCTCCCCTTACAGCCTCGCTTATTAAGAATTTTTGACGATGTAAAGAAATTTCGTTATGAAAAGCAGTTGGATGGAACTGTATAAACTCCATTTTTTCAATATTCACACCTGCGCGATATGCCATACCAATGGCATCGGCTGTCGCAACTGTCGAATTTGTCGTACTTCCATATATATTTCCTATTCCACCAGTAGCCAAAACAGTATCTTGCGCTAAAAAATGTAAGGTTTCATCTGATTCATCAAGACAACTTACGCCATAACACGTTTTCTTATCGTGAATGAGTTCAATTGCCATGGTTCCCTCATGGAAAAACAGATTCTTACGTGTCAAACACTCTGTTTTTAACGCTTCCATAATGTCTTTTCCAGTTGCATCTCCACCACTATGTAAAATACGACGTGAAGAATGCCCGCCTTCTTTGGTTAATAGGATATTTCCATCACTATCACGATCAAAAGCCACTTTATAAGACATTAATCTCTTAATGTTCGCACTGGCTTCTGTCACCAATACAGTCACAGCATCTTTATTATTTAAATAACTCCCAGCTTTCAAGGTGTCTTCTATGTGCTCATCAAGATTTTCTTGGATAAAATCAAGTTCTCCAGCGATTCCACCTTGTGCTAAACTGCTGTTGGCATTGGTAATCGATTCTTTTACCACGATGTCTACTCTGTATTTTGGATCAATATTAAGCGCTGTGTATAAACCTGCGAGTCCAGCACCAACAATTACGATATCTGTTGCGATTTGTTTCATATTCTCACCTAACTTAATTTCATCATTTTATCAAGAGCAAGAAAAGCCTTCACTCTTGTATCTTCATCCACTTCAATTTCATATTGTTCATCACGAAGTGCCAAATAAACATCCTCTAAATGGGTCATTTTCATATCATAACATTGTAAATCTTCACTTAACAAATGGAATTTCTTGTTTGGGCTGGCTTTTTCCATGGTATGAATGATACCACTCTCTGTTCCAACAATAAATTCTTCACAATCACTTGAAATAGTATAGTTAAGTAGTCCTTTTGTGCTGCCTATAAAGTCTGCGAGCTTCACAACTTCAAGTTTTGC
>JAFGXW010000051.1 GCA_016936415.1 Bacilli bacterium
AAGCCTTTTACGGCTTGTTTTACTGATCTTCCCCAAGACATTCCAATGGTAATATTATCATTTAAATGATATTTGATTTCATTTGCTGCAGCTCTTCCCATTTCCTTAATTGTTTCATCTTCATTTGATAGTGTTTTTACAATGACCACGTTTTCCACACCAAAACGATGTTGGATTTGTGTCTTTAGACGATTAAAATCATCACTTTCATAATTGATTTTAATATCAACAATATCCAAATCCCTTGCACGTTGTAACAATCTTGATACTTTTGGTCTTGACATAAACATTTCTTTTGCAATTTCTGTTTGTGTTTTGCCTTCAAGATAATACATCACTGCAATTTCGACTAAGAGATGTTTGTCTTTAGAATCCATCATATGTACACCAACCTTTATTTTTGCCCATAGTAAGCTTTTGCCCCATGTTTGCGTAAGTAGTGTTTGTCTAGTAAATGTTGCGTTACTTTTTCGGCATTACCGTTTATTTTCTCAGTTAAATATGCCATTTCAGCTAATGTATCCATGACTTTTGCATTATGAACCGCATCCATCGGATCTTTTCCCCAAGTGAATGGTCCATGATGAGATACATTGATTGCCGGAATAGCCATTGCGTTATAACCTAAAGCATTAATTGTCTCTACAATCACTTTTCCAGTATTTAACTCGTAATTATCTTTGATTTCTGTTTCGAATAACTCTCTTGTACAAGGTATATCTCCATAGAAATAATCACAATGTGTTGTACCATAGACAGGAATTGCTCTACCAGATTGTGCCCATGAAGTAGCCCAAACAGCATGTGTATGTACCACACCACCAATTTCAGGATAATTACGATACATTTCAAGGTGTGTCGGGGTATCACTTGAAGGTCTTAGTGATCCTTCTATTACATTCCCAGCTAAATCAACGACGACCATATCACTTGCTTTCATGGTTTCGTAATCGACACCACTTGGTTTAATTACAACCAGTCTTGATGCTGGATCAATCCCTGAAACATTACCCCAAGTATAAATAACCAAACCTTGCTTTACGAGTTCTAAATTTGCTTGAAACACACGTTCTTTCAATGTTTCTAACATAGTATCACATCCTATTATAAAGCCATTCTTTGGCTTTTTTTATTTCATTAATTGTTTCTTCAATCGTTGCTTCTAATGTATTATCAGCCCACATTTCAATTAAAAAGTTTTTCTGATAATTCAGTTCTTGTAACGTTCCAAACAATGTTGGAAAATCGACAGTACCTGCACCAAATGGGACACATTTAAAGATTCCAGGATTTGTATCTTTCAAATGAATTGCTGAAATATAATCAAACCCTAGTTCTAATTCCTTACTTGGATTGTCACTCCAGCGAGATAGATTTCCCAAATCGGGGTAAAGTGTCAAAAATGGAGAGTTTATTTCTTTAACAAACTGAAGTCCCTTTATAATAGTACCAATAAAAGGGGTGTCCATGATTTCAATTGATAACATAATTCCAGCTTCTTCTGCCTTCTTCGCGCTATATTGAAGTCCCTCTTTAAATAAACGTACGGATTCAGGGGTACTCTCTTCATAATATACATCATATCCAGCTAATTGAATGTTTTTAATATGTAAATCTTTTGCCAAAATCAGGGCTTTATCCATTATTTCATAAGCTTTTTTACGCGTTTCTTCATTCGCACTACCAAATGGATATAGACGGTGGCCACTTAAACACATCGAATCTATTGCCATTTTGTTTTTATCAAGTAGCGCTACTAAATTACTTCTTGTTTGTTGATCCCAGTCCAGACGTTCTAATCTCTCAGTACTTTCGTCAACACTCATTTCGATAAAATCAAATCCAGCTGATTTCGCAATAAAAATTTTGGTTTCCCAATCCAATCGATTGGGAATTGCTTTTTCATAAATACCAATACGATTGTCTCGAAGATTCATATTAACCCCAAATACGAGCTATTTCAGCTTTAAAGTCTTGTGCAGCTTGTGCTGGATTTTCTGCATCACGAATTCCTCTACCAGCAATGACACAGTAAATTGGATAATCTTTGAAAAATGCCAAATCTTCAACATTCAATCCACCTGTGATGGTTACTTTAAATCCTAAATCACATAGCTTCCCAATTTTATCTAAATCTTCTTGTTCCCATCCTTTACCGGCAGCTTGTGCATCTCTAGAACGGTGATAAACTACTTGTTCTAAACCTGCATCTCTCCAAGCTTTCGCTTGATCAAATGTCCAATCACCATATAATTCAATTTGAACGTCATGATTTTCATACGTATTTGCCACTTTTTTCATACCAACCATTGTTTGAACATCTGCACAACAAATTACTGTCATCCAATCTGCTCCAGCTTCATAGCATTGTTTTGCTAAAATGTTTCCTGCATCTGCTCCTTTGATATCAGCTAAAATAATTTTATTTGGATACAGAGCACGTAATTTACGTACAGGAACCATTCCTTCTGCTACACATAAAATTGTTCCAACTTCGATGACATCAATAAATTCTCCATACTGTGTAACTGATTCTAGTGCATCCTCAAAAGACGTGTTGTCTAAGGCAACTTGTAATTTTGGTAACATAATTTTCTCCTTTTAATTGTAATATAAATAAGCGACCAAAAAAGAGTCGCTTATTTTGTTATAAATCTAGTGCTTTGCTGACTTTTTCTTTGATTTCTGCAGCGCTCAATAAATTAATTAAACCAACAACCTTTGTTGTTGCAGGAACGTCAGTAAAATCCTTTGCCAATTGTTGAGCAACAAGAATTAAATCGTAGTTTTTTGCTTGGCCTTTTGCTTCTCCAACACTACAATGATCGACTTTAAATGAAATACCCATTTCTTTTAGTACTTGTTCAATTCTCATTTTAATAATTTGACTTGATCCCATTCCATTACCACATGCAGCTAATACTCTTAACATATAATTTCCTCCTTTTTATAATAATGATTTAAAAGGCAAATCAGGTTCAATTGTAAATGCGTCTTCAAATCCTCTTGGATGATGATATTCAATTTTAAGACGGTCATCAGGGTAAGTGAATTTACCTCCTACTTGTCCAATAAATGGTGTAAATTTGTATTGTAAGCGATTTTTCTTCATATTCCACAATACTAATATCTCATTTGGATCTGCTTGGAAATTTGTCCAAATATCATGGTGAATTGGCATAACAACGTCAGTGTTTAAACACTCTGCCATTCTTAAAATGCCTTCAGCAGTCAGTTTATCAGTCATTCCACGTGGATTTTCTCCAAATGAACCTAGAGCCACATGAATTTTATGTTCATTTCCATGTTTTGCGAAATAGTTCGAGTAATGTGAGTCACCACTATGGTATAAATTACCACCAGGTGTATTAAATAAGTAATTTACAGCGAGTAAGTCCATTTCTTGTACAGGGTTTCCTTTTAAAATCACACCTTTTGGTGCAGTCACAAGTTCTGTACGGTCGAACGATTCAAGTACAACGATTTCAACATCTTTGATTTTTACAACGTCACCAGGTTTAACTGTGATTAGTCTTGATTCAGGAACACCCCATTTACGCCATAAATCTGTACAAGCTTTTGGGCCGATGAATGGTGTGTCTGTCGTGTTTTGTAACACTGCAGCAGCAACATTTTCATCAATGTGATCTCCATGGTCATGTGTAGATAATAATGCATCTAGATGTTTGATAGCAAATGGATCAATGACAACAGGTACATTTCTTAAATTTGGTTGTAACTTTTTACACCCAATCATTCTTTGATGTTGATGTTGATCTGTCATCCATTGATTTTTTTGTGATCTTTTTCCAGTTTTTACCCATAAATCAGTTAATAAGTTTGTACCGTTTTCTGTTTTTAACCAAACACCAGTACATCCCAACCACCACATCGAGAAAGTACCTTTTTTTACTACTTCATTGTCTATTTCTTCATTCAGCCAAGTTCCCCATTCTGGGAATGTGCTTAATATCCATGATTCTCTTGTTATTTCATCTACTTTTGCCATAATACCCTCCTATTGAAATAAGTCTAAAATTTGTTGTTTCGATGTTGCTTCTAAAATTTGATTAAATTTATCTTCATCAGCAAGTACTTCTACAAGTGCTTGCAACATTTTCAAGTGTGTTTCAGCATTAACGCAAGATAAAGAAACCAACAATCTTGCTTGATGTTCTGGTAATTCACTAAATGCAACAGGTTCTTCAACAACTGTCACACAAAATCCTACTTTAATACTTCCTGTTTCAGGTCTAGCATGTGGCATTGCTATATTCGGTGCAATAACAATATATGGGCCATATTCTTTCACTGAACTAATCATTGCATCAATATAAGATTGTTTTACATAACCGTTATCTAATAAAGGTTTACTTGACTCAATAATTGCTGTTTCCCATGAATCATATTTTTTTACAAAGGTAATTAATTCTTCGGTTAATTTAAAATTTTCAATCATAATTTCCCTCCACTACTTTATATTTTTATGGTAATACGATTATGAACATTTGTAAAGAAAATTTTTAATAGTGAAATTTTGTTCACTATTTGTGCAATATATATTTATATATACCATGTGCAACTCCATCGTTATCATTTGATAATGTTATGTAATCAGCAACATTTTTCGCTTCTGTACACGCATTACCCATTGCAACGGAAGTTCCAGCATACTCTAACATGCTTACATCGTTATCTTGATCGCCAAAAGCAATAATTTCTTCTGGTTTATATCCGTAACTCTTTGCTAAAAAAGCTAATGCAGTCCCTTTGCTTGCACCTAGTGGATTGACATCTAAAAAGCTATTTTGACTTTTTACAAGACTACAATCAGTAAATACGGATAAGTCTTCACGCATTTTTTTGTATTTTTCCCAATCTTTTTCGATGATTAATAGTTTATTGATTTCATTGTGTTCAATAATATCATCTAAATCAGGAATATCCTTGAAAATTGCTCTGTCCTTTTCTGGCAATAGTTCATTTCGCTTCTCAAAGAAAGTTACACGAAAATTTGGTTTTGATATTAGGTAATCTTTTGTATATGACATGACAATATGTCCATGATGATAACAATATTCTATAATTGCTCTTGCGCTTTGTTTTGGTAATGCCAATGAATACAAACGCTCTTCTTTAAATGGATGTCCAATTACGCTACCATTGTACATAATTAAGTTATCTTCCATTTCAAGCACATCTGTATATGGTTTTACTAGTTGTTCTGGTCTACCTGTTGCAATCACCACGCGCACTCCAGTTTCTCTTAATTCTTTGATTGCTTGTAAATTTGCTTCGCTTACTTGTAAATTTGAATTTAGTAATGTCCCATCTAAATCAAATACCGCCATTTTTATCATCATACACCTCTATTTTATAGTAAATCCCAAGACTTTCATCTTGGGATTTTTCTATAAGTTATATATTATTCGTCCCTCATTGATGTGAAGTATGTTTCTTTGTGTCTTCTATATTGTAATTGAGGAATTACAAGCATTGCAGGAATTAAAATAATTGGTACAATAATTCCTAATGCTTTAGTTAATAATGTAGTTCCAGCCCATAATGTAGCCCAGTCGAACATTCCCATCCAACCAATAACATCTGTTCCACCATCTTTTAAGACAGTTAATACAAGTGCAGAACCAAGTACTTGAATCATACCAGCGAAGAAAGGAATGATTGCTGCAGCTCTACGTCCACCAGCTTTATTCGCAAATACAGCTAATGTACCGTTATCGAAGAATAAGCAAATGAATCCAGCAATGATTAGGATTGGAGAATTAATTAAAATTAAGAATCCAATTGCTAACATTTGTCCAAAGAAACCAAAGATAAATCCGAATGCAGGTGCATTAGGTGAGAAACCGAATGTAACAGCACAGTCAACTGCAGGTACAGATCCAGGTAACAACTTGTTTGTAATCCCTTGGAATGAGTTTGTTAATTCAGAAACGAACATTCTAACACCTGTTAAGATAACTGTAATGTAAACTGCGAATAATGCAGTAGTTTCAAAGATATAAGTAGCAAAGTAATATTTGTTAGTATCATATGCAAATGTATCTTTACCAATGATTAACATAATAGTACCAACGAAGAATGTCATAATGATAACATTTGATACTACGTTATCGTTAAATACTGACAACCAACCAGGTAAATTTAAATGATTAACATCTTTTTCTTTATTACCAATTTTACCAGCAATTTTGTAAGCAATCCATGCTCCAAACATTTGTTGATGTCCAACAGTAAATCCAGCTCCATCAGTAACTTCGTTTGTAGCTTCAATGATTAAGTTTGAAGCAACAGACCAATAAGTACCGATTACAAGACCAGATACTAGTACTAGACCCATACCAACTTCAGCACCAGTAGATCCTACTAATACCCAGTATAAAGCCCAAAGTAATACTGCAGATTGTTGATACATAATGTGTCCGGTAATGAATAATGTTCTGATTTTAGTTTGTTTTCTAAATGCAACAAGTAAGATGTTCCATAAGAAAGCAATAATCATAACATATCCAACGTATTCTAATGAACTCACGTTGTCCAACATTGTTGTTGCAGATGCTTGTCCATAGTATGGATCAATAACAAATGCAGAGATTCCGAATTTAGAAGTTAAAGCTTCTAAAACTGGTTTAAATGTTCCAACTAATCCACCAGTACCAACTTGTAAAATTCTAAAACCTACATAAGTTTTGATAAATCCAGCTAATGCATCATACCATTTTCTACCAAGTAATAAATACCCAATAAATACTACTGTCCCTAATAGTAAAGGGGCTTGTCCTAGAAACTTATTAATAAACTCTAGGAAAATGTCAATAATTACGTTCATTGTGACCTCCATAATTTTATTTTGTCTTCAGCTCCTGAAAACGCTTTTTAATCTATGCTAAGTATATCAAAGCAATCGAACAGATGTAAATTAAAAATGGATTTTTGCACATTTGCTCACAATTCAGTGCATATATTTATATTATTTACAAATAAAAAACACTATTTGAAATAGTGTTTTTGGCTTTGTTATAGGGTTTTATTCAACAATTAAACTATCTACTAAGAAATCAATTGTTTTACGGTATGATACTTCAGTATTAATTGCTTCTTCTTGAATTGCAGCTCTCACTTGAACAACATCCATTTTATATTGTGCAGCGATTTCATTATACTTTTCTTCAATCTCTTCTTTGGTAGCCGTAATATTTTCTGCTTTAGCAATGGCTTCCACAACCAAGTTATATGTTAAAGACTTTTCAGCATCTTTCATTAAATTAGCTTCAAATTCTTCTCTTGGAATACCAGTATATTTTAAATATGTTTCCAAATCTAAATTATATTGTTTTGCTTGTTGTGTTACATTATCTACCAATCTATTTTTTTCTTCAATGATCATTTCTTCTGCAATTTCTAATGTTGCATTTTTAGAAGCACCTTCTACAGCAAAATCAATCATGATGTTTTTGTTTCTTTGCACAAGTTGTTCTTGTAATGTTTTTAGTGTTGTTTCTTTCAATTCATTCACTGTTTTTGCATCTTCACGGTTTAATTCAACAACCAACTCATCAGTTAGTTCAGGAAGTTGTTTGACTTTCATTTCGTGTAACTTCACTTTGAAAGTTGCATCTTTTCCTTTTAGATTTTCTGCTTGATATTCTTCTGGGAAAGTAACGTTAATATCTTTTTCTTCACCAAGAGTCATACCAACCATTTGAGATTCAAAACCAGGAATAAATTGTCCACTTCCAATTAATAACTCATAATTTTCAGCTTTTCCACCATCAAATGCTACACCATCAACAAATCCTTCAAAATCAAAGATTGCAGTGTCTCCATTTTCTAGAGTTCCTTCTTCTTTTAAAACAAGTTCAGCATTTTGTTCTAACAATTTCGCAACTTCTTTTGCTACTTGTTCTTCTGTTACTTCATCACTTAATTTTTTGAAAGTAAGGTTTTTGTATTCTCCTAAAGTTACCTCAGGTTTTACAGCTACTTCAGCAACATATTTGAATCCTTTCCCTTTTTCCACTTTTGTAATATCTAAATCAATTTTAGGTTGTGCAACAACTTCTATACTATTTGAAGTAACTGCATCAATATATGTTTCTTGAATTAAATGGTTAAGTGCTTCTTCATATAAGCTTTCTACACCAAATTTTTGTTCGTAGATTGCTCTAGGAACTGACCCTTTTCTAAATCCTTTTACTTCAACTTCTTCTTTGACATGTTGAAATGCATGATCTAGTCCATGATCTAATTGTTCACTTGTTACTTCAATTTCGATTCTAACTTTAGAACCTGACAATTTGTCAATTTTTACCATTATATATTTCCTCCTAAATTACAAAATACCAACTTATTATAACATAAAACTTGTTTTTGTAAACTAAATCACTATATCTTTCTTAATTTGTCTAGGATTTCAACCATTGCCCATGTATCTTGCTGACAATAAAGCTTCAAAGCAGTTCTTGATTCTGCCAATTCACCTTCATTTAGGTCTTTAAACTTAGCATACGCGTAGACAGCTTCCATCCCGTTTGAAACATTCATACCTTTATAAGTAAGGTTACTAAATAGAGGTAATACTTTTTTAATGCTAAAAGAACCACTCAAATCTTCATGATAATAATTAATAGTTTTTGAACGTTCCATATCGTATCCCAAACTTTCAAAAAGTTTTGAATTTGTTTTTACAACATGTAATAAATCAAATAATCGTTCATTGATATTGAGTAATTTTTCACTGTATTCAGGAAAAAATTTTGCAAGTTCTTTGATTCTGGTTTTTTCAAAAGATTCATTATAAACGATGACACTCCCACCATCATTTTTAATGTACTCACACAGTTTTTTTACCAAATCTTCTCGAATATCACGGTGACTATCTGCTAAAAATTCATAGTGATCTCTTTCTTTATCACAAACACCAGGACTTTTTTCTATATGCAAACTGAATTGAAATAAACTTTGCATATAGGGTCTTTCCCCTTTAAATCTTGGTAATGGACAAGGAAAACTTTCAAAGTCAAGATGATACAATGGATACTTTAGTGTATCAATAGCATCCTTGATCTTGGTATAATCATAGTAAGGGTGTTTGGTGATGGCTACATCACGCTGTATTTGATTATTTCGACGGTTGAGCCAATCATGAGGAATATCTTCCATTGATAAGTATCCTTCAGCAATCAAATCAAAACAGTCATGCTTTTCACCAGTTGAATCTTTGAAACCATTGTGTTTATCTAGATACATTAAAATACTGTTCTTTTGCGGAAATTGGTCATAACATAGATCTTTAAATATACATTCACGCATTTTCTTTAATTGACAATGTTTATCAAGACGCACTCTTTTTTCATCATCTTCAATGATACGATTGATGACCAAATCTATATCACGTTGAATGCGTGGTTGCAACTCTTTGGTAATGTTAGTTAAATCAATTAAACGAATAGATTCATTGGTATAAACCGGTTCACCATCTAAATATTCTCCATCAAAAACGTATTCATGATTTAATACACCTAAATAGTATTTGGCATCTTGAATGTCCTCTTCAATGACAAAACGTTGAAATGCTAAATCGTATACATATACTCCAGCACCATCAAGTCTTTCAAATAATTTTGCACGTTGTTTGACATATTTTTCGTTTGACAGTAATTCTGGTTCTAATTCTTCACGTAGTTTCAAGATGTTGTCATCATTAATATAAAAAATACTAGATTTGACTCCATCTTCTTTATACCCTAGTGACATAAATTTATTACTTGTAGTTGCTTTAACCTCAATGATATTGATCGAATCACTGTTTTTGTTATAAACATCGACATAACACATTAAATTAAAGTTTTGATGTTCTCTCATAAAAAGTTTTTGTGTTCCATACTTAACACCATATCTGGTTTCTCCGCCAAATAATGTCATAATCTTTCTTGCAGCAAGTACTTCTACAAGATTAAAATATGGCATCATGACATCAAGATGGCTTGTATCAACTTCTAAAAAGTCTTCATCAATGCCATCTTCTTTCATATTTTCAAGCGTTTCTAGTAATTCATGAAAACGATCTTTTTCAACATCATCTAAGTCTTTTCTCATAAAGATGTTGTTCAATGCAGGATAGCGATTACAGCGAATATACTCCATAAACTTACTCTTTGTAATATTCATGCTCATTGATAATCCCCCTTACAAACTATTGATAAACCCGATAAATTCACGGTGATGAATGGTGCTTCCATGTTCGTGTAAACTTTCTGTATTTTCAAATATATCAAATACTTCTTCCTCTGTTTTCCAACATTTAATTAACTCCAAATCAATTTCTTCTTCTGTTAGAGAAACTTGATTTGTATCTTCAACATAATCACAAACAAAATAGTGAATAAGCCATACACTGTCGATGAAATACTCAGTGATGGATACTTTGTGTTCGCGCGCTTTTACAATGATTCCAGTCTCTTCAAGTACTTCACGTTCCACACAAGTAGATAATGCTTCTCCTGGTTCCCGTCTTCCACCAGGCAATGTGAAAATACGCCATTTTTTTAGTTCCACAAGCAAGTATTTACCGTTGTGCTTTACAAGTCCTCTACAAGCTTCACTAAAATTATTGTGGTTTGCGTCTTCTTTACCAATACCATCTGCATAAATTTCAATATTCATCAGTCACCTCTATGAAAAATGCTGATTAACAGCATTTATTTTTTCAATAATTTAACACGCTTTTTATTCGTCATATGTTCATCAAACATTTTTACAATAAAGTTTTTCATTGGCTCTGTTAAATCTCTTTTAGCAAGTAAAAAACCTTTTTGTGCTGTAAAATACATAAAGAAATAATCTTTGGTTTCTTTTACACTATAAAATTGTGCCCAAGGTTCTGTCATTTCACCTTCAGAAGTAATATAAGTCAGTCCTTCTTCATTTAATACAAATGAAATTGATAACAATGCTTGATTTTTTTCATATCCTTTCGCAGCTGCGTGGCGTGCATATAAGACATAAAATCCCATCATCACAAGTAAACCAATCCCAATAAAGAAGAAATTGAATTTTCCAGTGAGTAACGGTGTTATTAACAAATAACCAATACTAACAAAGTACAGTAAGAAATTTTGTACTTTCATAAAGTTAATTAAAAGATGATTTGTTGCGAATGCGACATAATCTTCTTTTGTCCAAGTTTGTTTAAATTTATAAGTCATATCATAGACTCCTTTCGTACCAAAAGTATTTTACCATATAATCTATAAATATGGCATTCTTTTTATTCTATGTTTGTTGAATCTGGAAGAATGATAACAATATCAATAACATGTGCTAAATCATCGAAGGTAATATAACCAGCTTTCAATGAATCTTCCAATGTGTGTTCTTCAAAACCACTTTTCACGATATAGGTATCACTTTTTATAATCTGTTCGTCCTGATTCATACAAGTAAATAGAAACTCTGAATTATTCTCTGATATTTCAATCTGAATTCCTTCTTCACATGCAGCTTGAGGATTGACATATAAAACCCATTCATTTAATCTTGCAATCTTCTCATAGCCCCTTATTTGCATTTGAAAAATACTCAATAGTGCAATGATTGTAACAACAATCAAGGTAGCAATAACTCGTAAATTTCCCATAAATATCTCCTATCAATGTACCGTAAGAAGTGTACAGTTTTCTAAAAAAATATAAACAAGGCTTACTCCAACTACTTTTCCAATGATAGTAACTTCATCTCCAGGAAGTAATACAGACACATTTATAATTTCATTTTCATTTGTAAAGTCACAGTCAACATCATAGATGAATCCGTCTAATAGAATTGTATACCCATCATTGTAAAGTATGCCCTTACCAACAACCCCTGTAATTTCAACAAGGTGATTTCCATATGTTGAATTCGC
>JAFGXW010000052.1 GCA_016936415.1 Bacilli bacterium
ATAAAGATTGGAATAACACTCCAATAAGGATCATATAGACTTGAATTATTATATCGAATACTAGCGATGAAAATGATGGTAGTCATTGCCAAATCTGCGATCAAAGTAACAATCAATAATTCAAAATTATCTCTTAATATATGAAATAAAGTCAATCCAAATATGATGGTAATCATATACAATAAAACTGTAATGATCAATGATTTTTTCTTTGTCATACTCACACACCCTTTTTTATCATTACAAGTATTATATCACTATTTCATCGATCAAGTGTCCATTTTTGTTTGAGTTTACTGTTGAAAATGGAATCATTCAATTTCAACGTCTTGATCCATCATTTGTTCATAGTATTCTTTGGTAATTGGATAATATTTAAATGCAATAATTGAAGCCACGTGACCCAAAGCAGGAATAATGATTACCATAATGTAAAAAGCCCAAAATGCTCCACTAGTTTCTCCCATGTTTGGTTCATAATCAATTACCCATAGAGCAAACGCAAGTATAATTCCACTCAAACTAGACATTAGTTTATCAACCAAAGAAAAACTGGTACCAACAATGCTTGGTACATATCGTTTGTTTACGTGTTGTTCATAATCAGCAACATCAGCAATCATAGGCAGCACATTGGTTGTCGCTATCGCTGTTGAAAAAATTATCCCAACTAGCAAACTAACAAGAAGCCATTTTTTTCCAGGTGTGAAAGGATGTGTAATCATTATGATAATGGGAAATAGTAGTCCTAAATAAGTCCCAGCTAAAAATGATTTTTTACGGTCCCACTTTTGACTAACAACCATTCCAACTACAACACCAAGTACACCCAGTACAACCCCATATGTAGCAACTGTTTGTTGAAGGTTTATATTCAACGCAGTATAAGTAAAGAAATATGCCATACTCGTTGCAGTAATCAATTGTGCTAGTTTATTTGTCCCAGCAGCAACAAATAAAGCACGCAGAGGCGTATTTCGTTTCACAACATCAATCATGGTTCCCCATGTGATTTTTTCAGCTTTAAATAGCTCTTTTTGATATAATTCTTGCCGATCACTTTCACGTAGTCCTACGATGGCAAGCACGGTTAAGACAATGTTAACAGCCACAATAAAAAACGCTAAATTTCGGTACCCCATGGGATTAGAAAATCCCCCATCGAAAGTTACAACATATTTGATCGCAAAAACCAAAAACAACCCATAAAATAAGTAGGATATACTTGCAAGTAATGCACCTAATAATGGTCTTTGGATTGGATCATTTGTCAAAATTGTCTGTGCACTTCTTGTACAAGAAGATTGAAATGTGTATCCAATAATATAAAAGAAATACCAAAAGATAATCCATCCATACATTAATAGTTTGTGTTCGAATACAACAAAACCACCAAATATAGCGAGCAATCCAATATTGATAATCACACTCCCAAGAAGAATAAATGGACGATATCTACCATATCGAGTAGTCGTTTTATCAATCAAAGTACCAATAATGGGATCTGTAAACGCATCAAGTACTCGACTTGCAGCAAAAATAAACCCAGCTACCACACCACTTAATAGTAAATTATCGGTAATCATCAACACAAAAAACACACTGATTAAGTTAAATCCAGCGGTGGTTGCTGTTTCATTTCCACTAAATAAGAGAAGATTAATGTATTTTGACTTGAAATATTTTCGTTTCATAATATACCCCAATTTCTGTGTACTATATTGTCGAGATACTAAGTTAATATCATCATATCATATTTATCCATGAAGTCCTACAACCGTGCAAAAAAAAGGCCAAATGGCCTTTTTTATTTAAACAATATTGTGATGAAAATTACATAAATCAAGATTAAATAACAAAGTCCCCATCTTTAAAGATTAATACTTTGGTTCCATCTTTTTGGGTTCCTTCAATTTGCATATCATTACTACCAAACATAAAGTCAGAATGTCCCATTGATTGGTTCGAACCAACTGCTTCTAACTGTTCAGGTGTCATCGATGTTCCACCTTCCACGTTCATTGGATAAGCACGTCCAAGTGCTAAATGGCAAGAAGCATTTTCATCAAATAACGTATTATAGAATAAAATACCAGTATTATTAATTGGTGAATTGTAACTAATCAAAGCCACTTCTCCTAAATGTTTGCTTCCTTCATCTACTTCTAATAAGCTTTTTAATGTTTCTTGTTGTTTTTCTGCTCCGTAATCAACAACTTTTCCATCTTTAAATTCAAGCCAGAAGTTTTCGATTAAATTTCCTTGATAATTTAAAGGTATGGTTGCAACAACCTTTCCATTTACACCAAATTTGTGAGGCATTGTAAAGTTTTCTTCGGTAGGAATGTTTGGGTTGAAATAAACACCTTTACTTGATGTTTCTCCACCACCAGCCCAAATATGGTTTTCAACTAACTTTATTGTTAAATCAGTCCCTACACTATTTTTAAAATGTAACGTATCAAACTGGTAATTATTTAATATTTCATTGTGTGATAATAAACGTTTGTTATGTTCTTCCCATTCCATAATAGGATCGTTTGATTCAGTAACTCTTGATGCATCCAAAATAGCATTCCATAGCGCTTCAACCGCTTCATTTTCTTCTAATTCAGGAAACACTTTTTGTGCCCAAACTGCATTTGGAGCTGCAACAACAGTCCACTGAGCATGATTTCCCATCATATGATCTTGATAAAATTTAAATGCTTTCATTTGTGCAATTCCAGCTCGTTGCATTTTGGTAGGATCAACACCTTTATTAAGTCCAGGAACAGGTGAGGTTATACTGATCACACATCCATTGTTTTCAACAAAATATTTTGCTTCATCAATCGTCCATGGTGGAACTTCTTCTAGTGTCTCAATACTCATTCCATCAAAATTTGATCTTGATACATATGGATCGTTCCATTGAACTTTCACAGCTTTTGCACCTGCGTTATACCCTGCTTCTACAATTAATCTTGCTAGTTCATTTGTATCAGTAGATGATCTAACAACCAATAATTGATCTTTTTGTACATTTGCTCCCACTTCTACAATAAGCTTCGCATACTTTTTCAATAATTCTAATTTTGGCACTAAAATCTCTCCTTTATTTTTTTATAAAATATAACTTTAATTCATATATACATACAAACAATAACACGCATGATACGCATTTTCAAGTATTTTCACTTGATGAAGAATGCTTCTTTTCATTCTTTTCTCACTTTGTTAGAGTGAAAAGAATCGAGAATATCTCGATTCTTACATATTATAGTATTTTGCTTGTGCAGACCACATAGAATGGTATAGTCCCTCTGCATCCCTTAACAGTTCACTATGATTACCTGATTGAATGATTTCTCCTTTAGAAAAGACAATAATATTGTCACAAAATCGACAAGAAGACATTCTATGAGAGATATAGATAGCAGTTTTCTGTTCAACTAACTTATCAAATTTTGTATAAATCTCATATTCAGAGATTGGATCTAGGGCTGAAGTAGGCTCATCTAGTATGACCAACGGTGAGTCTTTATATAACGCTCTTGCAATCGCTATTTTTTGCGCTTCTCCACCAGAAATTTCCACTCCTTGTTCTCCAAAATCAGAGTATAAATAAGTATCAATTCCTTTTGGTAATTTTTTGATTCGATCGATAAACCCAGCTTGGTCTAAATGATGCAAGATTCGATCATCATCTCCAATTAATCCACCTTTTACATTATCTCTAATGGTGGTTGAAAACAACTTAAAGTCTTGAAACACGATTGACATTAAGCCAATGTATTCATTGTAATCATACTTTTTAATATCAATCCCATTTAACAAAATAACACCATCTGTTGGGTCATATAAACGACATAGCAATTTAATGAATGTTGTTTTTCCTGCTCCATTAGGACCCACTATTGCAAGTTTCTTACCTGTAGTCAATTTAAATGAAACATTATTCAAGATAATATCATCATTATTTGGATAATGGAATGTGACATTTTTAAATTCAAATGTGTATTGCCCATCATCGCGTTTTTCCACTGGCAAAGTACCTTGATATAGCTTTGTATCTGTTTCTAAATATTGTCGATAAAGAGCCAAGTATTTTGTTTGTGTTGCTGCAGATGTGACATAATTTACAATTTGAACAATTGCTGTATTAAACATTGTAACTGCACTCACGAGTAACAGCACATTCCCAACTGATATGAGTCCTAATATTGCTTTGATTCCGATAACGGTGTATGCTGCATATAATACTAAATTATTTAACATACCACCTTTCGCATTCATTTTCCCAGCTTTTTTGGCGATGGTTCCATACGAAGTTCCAAAATTTTGACAGTTTTCTCTGATTTTATCAGATAACAATTTATCAATATGAAATAACCGAACATCTTTACTGATTTTATAATCCATTGCGGAATCTCGCAAATATAGGAATAAACGATTTGCAGTAATATTTTCTTCATAAATATCATAGTGTAACTGATTAATTTTTTTGATAATTTTAAAATTCAACAATATTGAAATAATAATTAAACAAATGATTCCAAGTCCAATCAGAGGACTATTAAATATTTTGGTTATGATATCAGGGTTGTCTAAATCAACACTGATAAATAAGGCAACAATTAGCGTTAGTGCGTAGATAAAGGATATAATATTTTCAATAGAGAGTCCAAGAACCTCAATGAAGTTACCGATCCCCCCTGAAAATAAAACACCTTGATTTGCTCTTGAGATTTTATCTTTCATTTCTTGAGATTCTAATTGTTCATAGTCTAAGTTCAAGGTTTTTCTTGAAATCTCACTGTTTAATTTTAAACCAATCAGAATTGTTTTTTGATCGCACAAGAAGGTAACGAATGTTCTAGATAATAAGAGTATTGCACTCAATATAACCATTTGATAGACATATGACATAATCGCTGCTTTACCGATTTCATCGATAAACCCATCCAGTATTAAGGCACTATAGATGAATCCTACAAATGGGAATGATGCGTTAATTAAAGACTTGAGAACAACAAGAGGAAAAAACAAGCTGTCTGATTGATTTGTAATTTTGATGACATCAGATAGATCTTTAAATAATTTCAGCTTCGATTTCATCAATAGATTCCTCCTTCTTATTCTCTTTGTAATACTGACTTTGAATTTCAAACATCTCGAAGTATTGACCTTTATTTTTCATCAATTCTTGATGACTTCCTGACTCTAAGATTGCTCCATCTTCCAAATAAATAATTTTAGTACAAAACTGAGTAGATGCCAATCGATGCGAGATAAACATCGACGTTTTATCCTTTGTTAATGAATTATATTTCAAGTACAGTGATTGTTCTGCGAGAGGATCTAGTGCTGCGGTTGGTTCATCTAAGACTAAGATTGGTGCATCTTTATATAGTGCTCTTGCTAACATCATTTTTTGGTTTTCTCCACCTGATAACATGATACCTGCATCATCTATGACTTGTGTCAAATTGGTATGTTCTTTTTTGTCTAACGATGAAATTTTTTCCGCCAATCCAGCTTCTTTTATGACACGATTTACTTTTCCAAAATCAGTATCTTCTTCCGTTTTACCAGATATATTCATTGCAATTGAAAATGGCAAAATATTAATGTCTTGGAAAATCACTCCAAACAGTTGATAGTATTCATATCTACTAAATAGTTTTATTGGTATTCCGTTTATCAATATTTCGCCTTGGGTTGGGTTATATAGACCTGTTAGTAGTTTTACTAATGTTGTTTTCCCTGCTCCGTTAATTCCAACTAGCGCAATCTTTTCTCCTGGATTGATTTTTAAATTCAGATTGCGAATGGTTGGTTTTTCAGAACCTGGATATGTAAATGAAACGTTTTTAAACTCAATCGATAATGTTTGGTGTAACAATGGTTCCACGCTTTCACCATCATCTAAATTAATCGCATCATCTAACGCCATATATTCTCTAAAACAATCGATTCTAAGACTTGCTTCTTTCAATCTTCCATAACTACTTGAAAGTTGATTCAACCATACAGCAAATCCAATGACGATACCAATCATAAATGTAAATTCGGCGACACTGATAATACCATCTAACACCATTGATACTAAAATGGTATAAGCAATCAAGTTTCTGATGACTGCAAATACAGAATCAGAGAAATTTGCCAAAGAATAACGAAATTTTTGTTTCATCACGGTTGTTGAGAATTTTTTTGTAAACAGTTTGATTCCTTGATAGAACCACTTCTCTAATTTATAAATTTTGATATCTTTTGCGTTTGATAATTTATTCGCCTCATCTTGATAATATTTTAATTTTGTACGATAGGTATTCAGTTCACCTGTTGTTCGTTTTTCATATTTGCGAGCATAGACATTTAATACTATATTCATAAATGTCATACCAATCAATACCAAGATGATGGTATAGTTGATTGTCACAATATACGTACTATAAAGTAGAATTCCCACAACACTTGTAATAAAAATTGGGAATACTTGTAACAACAGTTCTACTCCCACAGCATTTAGTTCAATTGCGCCAACTGCTTTCATTAATTTTTCACGGTTTTCTTCAAATTCAATGTTTTCATATCCTGTTTCCATAGCTTTATGGCTTAATATTTGGAAAAACGCATTCGTTCTAATAAATGCTTTATCAAAAAACAAAGTGTGTGAAACGCATGAATTCCAGTAATTAATGATTGTATATCCCATAACAATGAGCCCAACAATCAGCGCAAAAGTACTAATTTCATATTCATTAATAATCAAATAAACAACCACTGTCGGTATGAATGTAGCGAAAACTGGAATCAATAACTTTAAAACAATGCTTGTGATCAATCTATATTTATATCGTTTGTTAAACTCATTCGCAATGGAATAAACATACATTGCGTTTTGAAAGATATTATATTTTTTCATATGTGGCCTCCTAATAAATGATAACTTTACTATAAATCTAGAACATAGTCCTTTGTAAAAAAGTGCACGAAATGACATATTTCGCACACTAGTGGTTGGTTATAATGGTAATAACACTTCTGTTACAAAGACGTTTGGTTCATTTTGTCGATTGATATAGCCATCATATTTATCTACAATATTGTTAATTCGTTTTAACCCATGGCCATGGTTTCCTCGTTTTGTAGTTATATACTCACTATCTAGTTTTCGAATAATTTCATTGGTTGAATTGGTAACAGAAATGTAGAGTTGTTGTTTGAATATACCAATATATAATCGAATAAATCTCGGATTTTCATGTTGCATCTTTTGACAAGCCTCTACTGCATTATCAATTAAATTGCCGATTAGGACACATAAATCAATATCAGAGATAGAAAGTTTTTTTGGAACTTGTGCTTTATAATTAATCTCAATATTATTTTTGGTAGCTAAAGACAGTTTTGAGTTTAAAATTGCATCAAGATTAACATTTCCTGATTCCACTAGTTGGTTGACACTATCTAAATCAATTTCAAGCTCATGTAAATATTGATTGGCTTCCTTAATTTGATCCAACATGATATGCGCTTTTAATTTTTGAAGATGATTATGATAATCATGTCGCCAACTTCTCATTGTCAGGTAAATATTTTGAACTTCTTCTACTTGTTTATTTAATATTTTATTTTGGTATTCAGTTGCAATCTCTTCATAAGATTTTTTCATAAAAATCTGATTATTATCTGCCAGAAAAAAGATAATTGTGATGAGAAAGAAGGTGTATATAGTAATTTCACTATATTGATAACCTATATAACCAAGTAGTACTACCGAACTAACAAACAGGAATAGAAATAATACGGATACTTTATTCTGTATTCTCAATATAAAAAAGATTAATATCGTATTAATCACTAATACTATCCCTAAATTTTCTGATAATGACACCTGATTTTGCATCACAAAATACACTATCAATGAAATAGTAGATATGGCAAGCCCAACGCGGTATAAATGACGCTTATTGCGTGTATATTGTAAATAGAGCCCATATGTAATTACAATGAAAATCGGTATAAACAGCAAATATTCCATTAGTCACCTTTTCCTTTATAATAATCAATAAATTTCTTATTTACAGACTGATATGAATTTCTACTTAATGGTACACTCATTCCTTGTACCAATAGACATTCATTTCTTTTAATCTTCTCAATATACTTCAAATTCACAATATAAGAGCGATGTGTTTTAATGAAATCTGCATTTGCTAAATCAAAACACAAATCACTAATATTGTATTTATAATCATATTCACGATTCTCTAGATGAACGGTAATATAATGACCCATAGATTCAAAATAAATAATATCATCATAATTGATTTTAATTAGTTCTCCAGAAACTGAAATAATCAAATATCGATTCTCTTTCACGATATGAGTAGAAACATAGTGAAGCAAATCTTCAACCATCTCTTCTTTTACAGGCTTTAATATATATCTAGTTGCTTGAACTTCATAACCATCAAATACATAATCAGCCATACCTGAGATAAACGCCAATATAATGTGACTATCAGTTTGTCTAATTTTCTTTGCCAGTTCAATCCCATTCATTTTATCCATTTGAATATCTAAAATAATCAAATCAAAAGGATATGATTCATGATTTTCAAATAACATTTCTTCTGCGCTATGATAAAAACTAAGTTCTGTCAGGACATTTTGTTTATTGGACCACTTTTGGATGATCAATTTTAAATAATCAAGTTGTGTTGAGTCGTCATCTACTAAACATATACGCATAATGTCATATCTCCTATCATCTAATAATATGTTAAGCGACAAAAATGATTCTTCTTCTTTATATTATATCATAGAAAAATACAAATAAGAAAAGGTATTGGTGTGAGTGGGAACCTTTTTGGGTATTTATCATACATGTTTTCTTCATTATAATTACTTTGATACAATAAATCATTATTCACTATCGTGGTATCTTATTATTGTTCATTCACGCAAAGCACAAATAAAAAGTAAAAACGAAGGTCTCGTTTCTACTTTTCATTCGTTTTAAAAACTCTTAATTCAACTATATTGAAAATATTTTAGCGGGATGTAACATCTAATATTATTATGCTTTTTCTGAGACACTTAGAACTAACACATCTTGATAATCCACAGTTATTGTTTGATCCATCGATACTTCTCCACCAATAATCAATCTTGATATTTTGGTTTCTATTTGTCTTTCTATAAATCGTTTGATTGGACGAGCACCATAATGCACATCATATGCTTGTACTTGAATATATCCTTTTGCTGCAGCTGTGACATGAAGATGGATTTGTTGCTCCAATAGTTTTTTTGATAATTTTGAAATTTCCAAATCAATAATTTGCATGATTTCATTTTTTTGTAATGGTTTGAAGATAATGATATCATCAATACGATTTAAAAATTCTGGTTTAAATGTTTGTTTTAATAAGCGATTTACAAGTATAATTGTTTCCTCTTTGATATTTCCAAAGTCATCTAATCCATCAAGTAAATATTCACTTCCTATATTACTAGTCATAATGATAATTGTGTTTTTAAAATCTACAGTTCTTCCTTTGGAATCCGTTAATCGACCATCATCTAACAATTGCAATAATGTATTAAAAACTTCGGGATGTGCTTTTTCGATCTCATCAAAAAGAATTACACTGTAAGGCATGCGTCTAACTGCTTCAGTTAATTGGCCACCTTCATCGTATCCGATATAACCAGGAGGTGCCCCAATGAGTCTTGCGACAGTATGTTTTTCTTGATATTCACTCATATCAATTCGAATCATGTTTTTTTCACTGTCAAATAGTGTTTTACTTAGTGTTTTAGCAAGCAGTGTTTTCCCTACACCAGTTGGTCCTAAGAATATAAAACTACCACTTGGTTTGGATGGATCTTTTAATCCACTCTTTGTTCGTAACACAGCATCTGTGACAGCACGTACAGCGTCATCTTGTCCGATGACAGACTCGTGTAGATGTTCTTCTAGGGATAACAATTTTTCTTTTTCGCTTTCTACAAGTTTTTTTACTGGAATCTTTGTCCATTTTGAAACAATTTCCGCAATTTCTTCTTCTGTTACTTCCTCTTTTAACATCGTATTGTGAGAAAGTTCTATTGCTCTATCTAATTGTTTTTCCAATTCTGGAAGTGTTCCATGTTGTAATCTTGCGAGCTGTTCTAAATTGTAAGCACGTTCTGCTTGTTCAATTTCAAGTTTGGTTTTGTCGATGTTGTTTTTAATTTCTTTGATGTGATTGTTTGCCTCTTTTTCTTTTTCCCATACCGCCTTTAATTGTTGTTCTTGCTCTTTTACATTGGATAATTCTTCTTTTACTTTTATTAAACGTTCTTTGGACAATTTATCTTTTTCTTTTTTTAAAGCTTCTTTTTCAATCTCTAACTGCAATACTTTTCGACTTATTTCATCAATCTCTGCAGGATATGAATCAATCTCTGTTTTAACAAGCGCAGCTGCTTCATCCATTAAATCAATTGCTTTATCAGGAAGAAAACGATCCGTTATATATTTATTACTTAATGTGACACATGCTACAAGTGCATTGTCCGTAATTCTCACACCATGATGAATTTCAAATTTATCTTTGATTCCTCTTAAAATACTGATTGTATCTTCTACATTTGGTTCCAATACCATCACCGGTTGAAAACGACGCTCAAGCGCTGCGTCTTTTTCGATGTACTTACGGTATTCATCGATGGTTGTTGCGCCAATACAATGTAATTCACCACGTGCAAGCAATGGTTTCAATAAGTTTGATGCATCCATAGCACCTTCCGTTTTCCCAGCTCCAACAATGTTATGCAATTCATCAATAAAGAGAATGATATTTCCATCACTTTTTTTAATTTCATCAAGAACAGCTTTTAGTCGTTCTTCAAATTCTCCGCGGTATTTTGCACCAGCAACTAGTGCTCCCATATCCAATGCAAAAATCGTTTTGCCTTGCAACCCAAGAGGCACATCTTTGTTTAAAATTCGTTGAGCTAGACCCTCTGCAATCGCTGTTTTTCCTACCCCTGGTTCCCCAATTAAAACCGGATTGTTTTTGGTTCTGCGACTTAAAATACGAATCATTCTGCGAATTTCACTATCTCGTCCAATCACAGGGTCTAATTTTCCGCTTTTTGCATATTCCACCAAATCACGACCATACTTTTGTAGTGCAGCATAACTATCTTCAGGACTATCAGAAGTCACATTTTGATTACCCCTAACATCTTTTAATCCTTGTAGAAAAACATCTTTAGAAAGATGATTACTAATTAAAATCTTTGGGATAATACTACTTGTGTTTTCATAGAATGCCAAAAAGATATGTTCCAAAGAAACATAATCATCTTTAAATTGTTTCATTATTTTTGAAGCATTTATAAGTAAAACATTGGCATTTTTACTCAATGATGGTTCAAAGTTTCCTCCAGTCACTCTTGGTATTTTTTCAAGTTCAAGTTGCACACTATATTTGAGTCCAGCGAGATTAATTCCGATTTTTTGCAGTAAACTAGGAACAAATGTATCGGTATTATGAATCATCACCGATAGAAAATGAATATCATCGATCAATTGATGATTTTTCTCAATGGCTAGACTTTGAGCAGACTGAATTAATTGTTTTGATTGGTTTGTAAATGTTTCAATATTCATACTGATCACTCCTTTGTTGTTAGCACTTGTAATTAGTGAGTGCTAATTATATTATATGCTTCTTAACCCTGTTTGTCAATCCTCTCACATGACTAATTGCTCAAAAAAATTATCACTTATATCAAACATATATTTAATGACTTTTTTTGATAAAAGAAAAAATTGTTTGATACTAAATACTATGATAAAATTAGTATGTACACAAGGAGGAATGCTCATGATTATTAAAGTTGAAAATCGGAAACAATTAAAAACTTTCGTTCATTTTATTGAAACTCTATACCATGATGATTTGCATATGGTATATCCGATTTTTCATGTTTTAACAAATGAGTTGAAACGTGAAGTACTACACAAAAAAGAATATACGGCAATTTTATCCTATAAAAACAATGTGTGTGTTGGTAGACTCCTCTACACAATCGCAGATTCAAAAAAACAAAACAAGATGATTGGCTACTTCTCATATTTTGATTGCATCGATGATATCGCTTCGGCAAAAGAATTATTCAACTATGCTTATCAAGACCTTAAAACAAAAGGGATTGATTACATAGAAGGTCCTTTTACACCTTACGACCCAGATAATCGTCGTGGACTTTTAATAAAAGGATTTGATTCAGATCCGATAATCTTTACAACATATAACTATCCGTATTATGAGAGACTATTAGAAGCAGTTGGCATGAACAAGGCAATTGATACTGTTTTACTCAGCGCGCCTGTGAATAAAGAATCCAAAAGAAAACTAAATACTTTTTCCAAATTTTTCAAACGATCTCACGATGTGGTTATCTCTGCCCTTGACTATAAAAACATTGAACGTGAA
>JAFGXW010000053.1 GCA_016936415.1 Bacilli bacterium
ACAAAACCCGCTACTGTCGCGTAAATAATGAAATTCTTGAATCTTGTGAAAAGGTCTTGCTTTTCAAATCCAATATTGGAATGTCCACTGTAAGCATCCTTTTTATAATTCAATTCTGCATCCCTCACGTTATCCATCACTGCTTTGCCTTTTGCGTGACGATAATCTGAAACTGGACTTACGACAGTGGTTGTATCATTCAATGGCCCTTTTATTTTTGACATAGACTTTCACTCCTACTATTCATTGGTATGTGACATCATGATATGAAAATTCTATCATAGTTTTATTTATTGTACAACTTCATATATGATTACAACATCCAAAATTGAATTTCAACTATGAATAAAGAACCAAATCAATTATAATGAGTATAAGTCGAAAAATACGAGGGTCATATGGCGAAAATTGAAAAGTTTGATTTTGATAAAAATCCTGTGAAAGAAAAATTCTTTTTAACACCAATCGCATTTTTATTGAGTTTTCCTGAAGTATGGAAACGTAAATTGAAAATCAAAAAGACCAATATGGAAGGACTAAAACCCCCATATATTTTACTATGTACACATCAAGCCTTTCTTGATTTTAAAGTCACTACGGCCGCAATTTTTCCTCGTCGAGCGAATTATATTGTCGCAATTGATGGATTCATTGGAAGAGAATGGTTAGTTCGAAATGCTGGTGGAATTGGGAAAAGAAAGTTTACCAATGACATTAGACTAATCAAACAAGTGAAGTATGCATGTGAAGAACTAAAATACATTGTGGCTATTTACCCTGAGGCAAGATACTCATTAATCGGAACCAATGCCATTTTGCCAGATTCACTTGGTAAAATGGTAAAGATTTTAAAACAACCAGTGGTTGTTTTAAACATGCATGGCCATTACTTATCACAACCGGTCTGGAATTTAAAACAAAGAAAAGTCAATATTGCATCTGATATGACACAAATCATAACCAAAGAAGAGTTAACGAGTTTGTCTGTTCCTGAGATTAACGAAAAAATTAATAAAGCTTTTATATATGATGAATACCAATGGCAACTAGATCATCAAATCAAAATCACAGAATCATATCGTGCAGAAGGATTACATAAAGTATTATATCAATGTCCAAGTTGTCTTACAGAATCTAAAATGGATTCAAAAGGTTCCGAAATTTTCTGTAAACATTGTGGTAAAAGATATTTTATGAATGAATATGGACAACTCATAGCCACAGATGGAATTACGGAATTTTCTCATATTCCTGATTGGTATGAATGGGAGCGAGAACAAGTGAAACAAGAGATTTTGTCTGGAACATATCATTTTGAAGATGAAGTACGTATTGAATCATTGCCAAATGCTTTGGGATATATTTCACTAGGTGTTGGTAAATTAACGCATTCAGATAAGGGGTTTGTATTAGACGGATCTACACTAGAGGAGCCTTTTGTATTAGAGAAAAGTGTCTTATCGCTATACGGACTTCATATCGAATATAATTATTTAGGTACAAAAGGAGATTGTATTGATTTGTCTACCTTAGAAGATACCTATTATCTATATCCGGTTCATCAAGAGAACGTGGTAACGAAACTCCATTTCGCAGTAGAAGAACTATATAAAATCGAAAAAGAACATCTAAAATCGAAGGTATCAAAATGATAGAATAAAACGATGAATGATTTCATCGTTTTTAAGTAGGCTAGGTTTTTGATACAAATGGTGTTATAAATGTTATAATAAAATAGATAAAATAAAATATGCACTATTTTAGGAGATAATATGGAACAATATGAGCTTATTGCTTCTACCACATTTGGTGTAGAAGCCGTTGTAAAAAGAGAATTAATTGCCTTAGGGTTTGAAGTGATTGCGACGACCAATGGTAAAGTCACATTTTTAAGTGATGCCAAAGGAATCGCAAGAGCAAATCTTTGGCTGAGAACCGCTGACCGAGTGTTATTAAAAGTAGGAGAATTTCCTGCTGAAACGTTTGATGAATTATTTGATAAAACCAATGAACTACCTTGGGAAAAATATATCCCAATCGATGGTAAATTCACTGTAAATGGAAAAAGCGTAAAATCAAAATTATTTAGTATTTCCGATTGCCAAGCAATCGTGAAAAAATCAATTGTTGAAAAACTAAAAGTAAAACATAAAGTGGATTGGTTCAATGAGGATGGCGCATCTTTTGGTGTTTTGGTTTCTTTGTTAAACGATATTGTTACAATCAGTATTGATACCTCAGGAATCGGATTACATAAAAGAGGGTATCGTATTCGAAGTGTAGAAGCACCGTTAAAAGAAACACTGGCAGCTACACTAGTATTACTCAGTTACTGGAATAAAGAAAGAGTCCTTTATGATGTCTTTTGTGGCTCAGGAACAATACCAATTGAAGCCGCTTTGATTGCTAGAAACATTGCTCCAGGGCTCAACGTTGATTTTGCTTCTAAATATTGGCCATTGATCAAAAAAGAGTATTGGGATGAAGAAATTGAAAAAGCGAAACAAGCAATCGATTATCAATCAAAGATTCATATCATTGCTTCGGATATCGATGAACAAAGTATAGAAGCAGCAAAAACAAACGCAGAAGCCGCAGGCGTCAGCGATTGTATTACCTTTATGAAATGTGATTTTAAAGCACAGTATTATGAACAAGAATATGGCGTTATTATTTCCAATCCACCATATGGAGAACGATTGATGGATGAATTTGCGATCAAACAGTTATACCGCTCAATGGGAAATATATTTAATAAACTATCAACTTGGAGTATATACTTAATTACTTCATTTGAAGGATTTGAAAACCTGTTTGAACGAAAGGCTGACCGTGTCAGAAAATTATTTAACGGAAATATTCCAACTAGATATTATCAATACTATGGTCCTAGACCACCAAGAGTGGAGGAAAATGGCGATGAGTAATATTGGAGATATTGTGGTGTTTGGTGATGAAGAATATTGTTTACTGGAAAACAACATCATTCCACAATCAAAAAACAATCATTTTATGTTGTGGATGAATGTCGCTGCGATTGGTATGTTTGTTGTCCTTCTGATTGGTTCATTACTGTTGATGTTTGGGGAATCGATGGTTGGTGAATTAAACATCATCAATGTATTTTTGTTTTTATTGTCATTTATTCTTTTTATCGTTGTACATGAATTACTTCATGGAATGGCATTTATGTTATTTGGGAAGGTAAAATCCAAACATATTAAATTTGGGCTTATCTTAAAAAGTGGTGTTGCGTACTGTATCTCTACAGTACCGGTGAAAGTTTGGGCTTCTAGGCTTTCTTTAATGATGCCAGTGTACGTTGTTTGTTTACCACTATATGTCTATAGTATCTTTTCTCATAACATCATCATACTAATCGCTTCTCTTCTTTATTTCACAGGAAGTATTGGTGATATTTACTATATGTGGAAATTGCGAAACACAGATAGAAATACTTATATGTTTGAAGAAGCACCAACCGCAAAAGGGTATAAAATTGGTTATCTATTGTTTCAAAAAAAAGAGAAAGAATAAAGGACGATCCTTTTTTCTTTTTCAAATGATTTACCTCAATTACAAATAGAAAAGGAGTGAATACATATGATATATGACTGTATCGTTGTTGGTGGTGGTCCTAGTGGATTAATGGCTTGTAATGTACTGGAACAACATCATATTAATTATTTGCTTCTAGAAAAAAATGATTCTTTGGGTAAAAAGTTATTATTATCCGGTGGCAAACGTTGTAATGTTACCAATAATTTAATGGTAGAAGATTTTATCAATGCAACAACTTTAAAACATAAACGCTTTTTATCTAGTGCATTACATACCTTTGGTCCAGCACAGATTATCGATTATTTTAAAGAAAATAACTGTGAACTGATTTTGGAAAATAACTTCAAATATTTTCCAAAAACAGGAAAAAGTCAAAGTATCCTTTTGGCACTTGTAAAAAACATCAATCCAAGTAGAATCAAATGTCATCATTCTGTTAAAAGTGTGGAGCTTGTTGACTATATCTATGCTGTTAAAACTAGTGATCAAGTGTATCAAACAAGAAAAGTAGTCATTGCGACTGGTTCAAGTAGTTATCCTTCTACAGGAAGCAATGGGGATGGTCTTGCTTTTGCGAAAGATTTGGGAATAAACTATAAAGCATTTACGCCTGCTGAGACACATATATACGTGGATGAAGTAGCAAAGAATTTATCTGATTTACAGGCGGTGTCATTGGAAAATACTACTGTAAAGATCATTGGTACAAAAATAGAAAACACAGGTGCACTTATTTTTACGCATTTTGGATTAAGTGGACCAGCGATATTACATAGCGCAGAACATATCTATGAACAACTCCAAACTGGAGTTGTGAAGATTCGTTTTAATTTGATAGAACAATCAAGAGAAGAATTAAATGCAATATTTGAAGA
>JAFGXW010000054.1 GCA_016936415.1 Bacilli bacterium
TGTTTTTGCTTTTGAAATGATTGTGATATGATAGTACTATAGACAAGGAGATGATTCATATGAAAAAACTAAAAGGAAATTTACTTTATGGCCAATCTGGGGGACCTACGAGTGTTATTAATGCCTCAGCATATGGTATCATAAAAGAAGCAATGGAAAACAAAGATGTCATTGAAGATGTATTGGTTATGAAACATGGAATTAATGGTGCACTGAATGAAGACTTTTTCTTTATTAGTCAAGAAAGCGAAGAAAACATTGATTTATTAAAACATACACCAGGGTCTGCTTTTGGGTCAGTTCGTTATAAAATGCCTCATTTTAAAGAAGATGAAACAGATTATGTTAGATTGCTTTATATTTTCCAAAAGTACAATATCCGTTATTTCTTATATAATGGTGGAAATGATTCAATGGATACTTGTTTAAAGATTTCTCAATATATGAAATATGTTGATTATGAAATTAGAGTCATTGGGATACCAAAAACAATTGATAATGACTTACCTTATACAGATCATACACCTGGATATGGTAGTGCTGCGAAATTTATCGCAAACACATTAATGGAAATTAGTTGTGATATGCTTGCGTATCCAAAAGGGAAAGTAACCATCGTTGAAATTATGGGAAGACATGCTGGTTGGTTAACTGCGGCAGCGCATTTAGCAACATCAAGAGGGTTTGGACCTGATTTGATTTATTTGCCAGAAGTTCCATTCTCAATTGAACAATTCAAACGTGATGTACGCAGAGTTTACGGTGAAAAACAACAATGTTTGATCGCTGTATCAGAGGGCTTGAAAAACGAAGATGGTATGTTTATTAGTTCAAGTTCAGCCTTGAAAGATGCGTTTGGACATTTCCAACTTGGTGGCGTTTGTACAAAACTATCACAAATATTAAATAATGAAATGAGAATTTCTTCTCGTTCTATAGAACTTGGTACAACACAAAGAGCTGCGGCACATCTGCAAAGTTTGACAGATGTGAACGAGGCGATTGAAGTTGGTCGTCACGGTGTAAAATATGCCCTAGCTGGAATTTCTGAAGTGATGGTGGTAATGGAACGTACGAGTACACCAGATAATCCATATGTAATCAAATACAACAAACATCCGCTTAATGAAATCGCGAATTATGAAAGAACCATGCCTGAAAGCATGATTACTCCGGATGGTAATGGTGTAACGGATGAATTCTTAGAATATGTTTTACCATTGATTAAAGGGGAAAACACACCAGTTTATAAAGATGGGATTCAATGTTTTACCAAACTAAATTAAACAATCAATAAATCGAGGTGATTTGATGAATATTAAGGGTAAAAAATTTGCTTTGCCAGGTACACTTCAATATACAGGAGAACACATTCGAAAAACGGAAGTAAAACAAATCATTTATAATAGTGAACAATTCTTTGTGAATACAAACATAGAACTGGTTGAAGATGCGAAAGAATGGATTATTGTAAATGGGGTTTCTGATGCAGAAGTAATCCGTAAAATATGTGAAGATAATGATGTGGATACATTGGTTATCGAAGATATTTTGCATGTGAATCAACGCAATAAAATTGAGGTAGCTGACAACTATATTTTCGCTGTGTTACGTTGTTCATTTTTAGAAGAGGATAACATCAAACATGATTATCTATCTACATTATTGATTGGGAATAAAGTGATTACATTCCATGAAAAAGAAACCAATCTGTTTGATAATGTATTTTCTAGTATTGAACAAGATCAAGGTGATATTAGAAACATGGGTTCAGACTACTTATTTTACA
Organism: Bacilli bacterium; assembly: GCA_016936415.1. GTDB lineage: Bacteria > Bacillota_I > Bacilli_A > Izemoplasmatales > Izemoplasmataceae > JAFGXW01. The sequence goes on from JAFGXW010000054.1 coordinate 1,790, forward strand.
TGATTCTTGATACAGTAGTGGATAGTAATATCGCTGTTGAGAATGTCTTGTCTATTCAAATCGATGAACTAGAAGAAGACGTTATCAATCTTGAATCATCTGATCAATCAAAACTGTATTCCACAAGAAAAGAATTGTTGTATCTCAAAAACAATAATACACCGCTATATGAATCATTTGTGAAAGGTGTATTAAAAAATAGTACACACATGAGCCATGATGTGTATAAGTATTTAGACGATTTATTTGATCATTTGGCACGTTTGAATGACGACATTAATACACAAAGAGAACTCATTCGAAACTTATTAGATGTTTATATGAATAATATTTCAAATCGAATGAATAATATTATGAAAATATTAACCATTTTTAGTGCAATCTTTATTCCATTGTCATTTTTGGCTGGGGTATTTGGTATGAATTTTGATCGAATGCCACTACTGAAAAGTGATTTTGGGTTTGGTGTATTTATTGTTTTATGTATTTCAATCATCGTTGTGATGTTGGCATATTTCAAAAGAAAACATTGGTATTAATAAAACCTTTGATTTGAAGAAATATTTGTTATAATGGGTGAAGCTATGTAAGAAAAACGAGGTGACTTATGAGCTTCTCTAGATTTTTTGGACATGATATTAATTTTGATTTGGCGATGAAGCCATTCACTTGGCAACATTATCTATTGATATTTCTTGGGATTAGTGTTGTGGTATTTACGTTACGATTTGCGAAAACAATCAAAGCTTCAAAATATGAACACCTGATGAAAAAGGTGTTCATTGTTTGGTTAATCGTCTTGGAATTATCATATCATATGCATTACTGGGCATTTGGGATGTTTAGCGTTCCTTTACATGTTTGTAGTTTTGGTGTAATGTTTAGTATTCTTTTGCTGGTAACTGGAAAATATCGTTATTTTGAAATTTTGTTTTTTGTTGGTATATTTGGAGGATTACTTGCGCTATTCTTTCCCAATACTCTAGGATATACTTACTATAATATGAGGTATTATCATTTTATATTCCTGCATATGAGTATTGCGATGGTGCCAATTTATTATTATAAGGCATACGGGTTTAGAATCACGTATCATTCGATATATAAGACCATTGGGCTATTCTTATGTATATTACCATTGGTCGTATTTGTCAATTATACATTTGATAAGAACTATATGTTTATTGGTGAAAAACCAGCAATTCTTGCTTCTATTTTACCGGATTGGCCATATTATATTTTTATCTTTATTGGTCTAGTGCCGATATTATTTCATCTATTATATTTTGTATCAAATTTTGATTATTCAAAATATAGATTCAGAAAATAAAATAAAGGAGTTATCGCAAAGATAATTCCTTTTAAATTGTGTGTGTTTTTTGGTATAATGAAATAAGTTAATATGGATTGAGGTGCCTTATGAAGAATATAAATCTTGTGGAACAATATGTTCAAATGACATTACAAAATGAACATACAGGACACGATTACTATCATAGTATTCGTGTGATGAATAATGCCATTGCTTTGTCTGAAAATGAAACTGTTGATATTGAACAAATTAAAGTGTGTTGCTTGGTCCATGATTTAATTGATTATAAGGTGACAAAAGATATTGTGAAAGCAAAGAAAGATTTAGAAGGAGTCTTAAAGTCCGCAGGATATCTTCAAGATGACATCAAACAGATTTTTGAAGTGATTGAACATATCTCATTTTCAAAAGGAATGGTGCCTGATACTCTTGAGGGGAAGATTGTGCAAGATGCCGATCGTTTAGAAGCACTTGGTGCGATTGGGATTGCTAGAACATTTGCTTATGGTGGGAAAAATAATCGGTTAATTTACGATCCAAAACAAAAAGGAAATGATGATTCCATCTCTCATTTTTATGATAAGTTATTAACGTTAGAGGAAAAAATGAATACAGAAAATGGAAAGAAAATTGCGAAAGAAAGAACGGATTATATGAAAGACTTTTTAAGTCGTTTCTATCAGGAATGGAATGGAACAACAAAATAGACTGTGAGGAATTATATGATAAATTTTACAAAAAAAATAGAAAATAAAATCACAATAATTGTTGGGATGTATGTTTTAATATCATTACCCATTGCATTTTATCTTCATAATTTTTTACATGTATTTATGGGTTGGAATTTAATTTTAGCACTCGTCCCTTTATACGCTTCATTATTGTTTCTTACGTTATATCAAAAAAATGGTCAAGAGCATTTACAACCGATTTTTCTTTTGGGTATTTTCCTTGTCTGGTTGTTTTTCTTGCCAAATACATTTTACGTGATCACAGATTTGATTCATCTTGGAAATAGAGATTTCTATTTTCAAAGTAGTTTTTATATGCCTTGGGATTACGTAGAAGACATTCAAAATTATGTGGCGTTAATTCATATTTTTATTGGTGCGATAATTTCACTGACTGCAGGGGTGATATCTTTGCGAAATATGGAGCAATTTGTTGTAGAAAAATTCAATCAAACATTCGGATATTCGTTTGTGTTCGTTGTGTTATTTTTGTCTAGCATTGCCATCTATATTGGTCGTTTTTTGCGATTCAATTCTTGGGATGTTTTACATCCTTTTCATCTTATTAAAACACTTTATTTAAGTGTTGACTTATTCTTTATTCAATTTGTTTTATTGTTCTGGATTGTGCAAGCAATTGTTTACTTCTTTTTTCAAATCATCCTTAATCATAAAGAAGGTGATCTGATTGGGTAATCTATTTCAAAACATCAAAAAAGAAGGTATTTATGCTCAGATCATGGCTGGAATTTACACTGTCATTCCCTTGATCATATTGTATTCTATTTTAGCGTTTCTTGGGCAATATGATGGTCGTTTTTTTGAGATTGTTCATTCACTCAGTCAATTTGTTTTTGATATGATAGTACCGTTTATGTCAGCATTTATTGCAATGGCAATATTTGGTCGTTATGCATTGATAAGTGGATTTATAATTGGGTTGTTATCTGATTATCTTGGTATGGGATTTTTAGGTGGGGTTACTTCAGGGTTATTGGTTGGATATCTAACATTATATGCGGAGTATTATATTAGTGGTAAACATCGATATCTAAAAATAGAAGAATTTTTATCATCAATATTGGCGGTTGTTGTTGGTTTTTGTTTGGGTGGGGTTTTCATCTACTTTGTTTTTGCACCACCAGTAGTTTATGGCTTATCCTATTTAATGGATATCTTGGTTCATCTACAAAGTGGAAATATCATCATCTTGGTAATGGTGCTTGCGGGAATGACTAGTTTTGATATGGGTGGACCAGTAAACAAGGTTGCTTTTTCATTTGTACTTGCTGCCTATACGAGTGGACTGTTTTTGATCACAGGTCCAGCATTAATAGCGGTCACAATTCCTCCATTATCCATGGGGTTAATTGTCTTGATCTTTTCAAAAAGGTTTGATGTAAAAGAACGAAAAATGGGCCGTATTTCTTTATTGCTATCTTTTGTAGGAATTACTGAAGGAGCATTGCCGTTCGCAATGAAAGAACCTTTTAGAGTGATTCCTGCTGTTGTTCTAGGAAGTATGGTTGCCTCAGGAATGGCAGCGTACTTTAAACTATCAAATGAATTAATGGTAGCGAGTGTTGGTGGACTTTTTGGGACAAATGATATTGTATTGTACTTACTTTGTCATCTGATTGGGGTAATGGTATCGGTGATACTTTACTTTGTATTGAAACGACGAAATTTAATATTTCACCATGACTAGCCGTTTCAAGTGTGTTTCATAAAAATGTTTTTTTGTGGTTGATTTGTTATGAAAAGTAAGTTAGAATGTAGTTAGCTTTTTAAACTAGTCCAGAGAGGCTTGTAAAGGTTTATGATATTCTTGAAAAATCATTCTTTTTTCAAGTACATAATTTTTAACTTTTATGAATTCTTCTGGTCTAAACTGGAAGAATTTTTTTAATATAAAAGGAGGAAATATGAAAAATTTATTTTCATTAAAAGAATTGACAGTTTTAGACATTCACAGAATTATTGATGAAGCAATTGCGTTCAAGAACGGTAAAAAGTTTACTGATTTGAAGGGTAAAAAGATTGCGAATCTTTTTTTTGAAAACAGCACGAGAACACATTATAGTTTCATCGTAGCTGAACAAAATTTGGGAATCATTGATACAAATTTTAACGCAGCTGCCTCAAGTGTAAACAAGGGTGAAAGCTTGTATGATACGGTACGAACATTTGAGAGTCTTGGGTATGACGGGTTAGTCATCAGACATCCGCAAAACAACTACTTTAATCAATTAGAAGATATTAGCATTCCGATTATGAATGGTGGAGACGGGACGGGTAATCATCCAACACAAAGTTTACTAGATTTGATGACGATTAAAGAAGAATTTGGTAAATTTGATGGACTGAAAGTGGCTATTGTTGGTGATATTAGACATTCAAGAGTCGCACATACAAACATTGATATGATGAGAAGATTGAACATGGAAGTTTGTATCAGTGGTCCAAAGGAATTTGATGATGGCAGTGCAGAACATAAAGAACTAAATGATATCTTATCCGATATGGATGTCATCATGTTGTTAAGAGTTCAATATGAAAGACACGGATATGAAATTCAAATTCCCAAGACTGAATATTTAAAACAATATGGTATGACAAAAGACAGAGTAAAACAAATGAAAGATACAGCAATTATTATGCATCCTGCACCATTCAATCGAAAAACGGAAATTGATGATGATGTAGTAGAATGTGAAAAATCAAGAATCTTTAAACAAATGACAAATGGTGTATTTGTCAGAATGGCAGTGCTCAAAAGAGCGTTTGAGGTATAACGATGGAGTTCGTCGTTATGAATAATGAAACATTAAAAAGAACACTAAGAAGACTATCATATGAAATTATCGAAAAACATAAAATCCTTGAAGATGTCATCTTAATGGGAATTAAAAATAAAGGCGTTATCATTGCTTCTATCATTGCGAATATGATTCAAGAAATTGAAGGAAAAAGTGTAGAGAAAGTGGACATTGATATTAGCGAATATCGTGATGATCAAAAAACCATTGAACATAAAAACATCAATAAAGAAACCATTCATATTGATATAAA
>JAFGXW010000055.1 GCA_016936415.1 Bacilli bacterium
GAAGACGAACAAAAATAAGGTGGTATAAGTGATTCAAACGTATTTAAAAGAAATTAATAATAAAGAGACTAATCCAATTTTAGTTTCTTTAAAGTTATATGCAGAAGAAAACAATGTACCAATTATTACGGATGAAGGGATTCACTTCATTAAACAAATTATCGAAATCTCTAATGCTAAGAAAATACTTGAAATTGGTACTGCAATTGGGTATTCGGCGATTCAAATGGCTTTATCTGGTTGTCATGTTACAACCATAGAACGTGATGAGAAGATGATTGAATTAGCAAATAAAAACATTGAAAATGCAAAATTATCGGATAAAATCAATGTTATTTATTCTGATGCTCTTGAACTTGATGAACATGAACTTGGTATATTTGATCTTATATTTATTGATGCTGCAAAGTCACAAAGCATCAATTTCTTTAACAAATATAAATCTTGTTTAAAATCAAAAGGTATTATTATTACAGATAACCTTTTGTTTCACGGCTTGGTGGTAGAGGAAATCAAAGAGAGAAACTTGAGACAATTAACTAGAAAAATTGATAACTTTAATCATTTTGTAGTCTCGGAAGAAGAATTTAGCACATACATTTACGGTATTGGTGATGGCATGAGTTTAAGCATTAAAAGGATGTGAAGATGATGAAATTTGCGGTAACACCTTTCTCAATAGAATCAATCAATAATCTGTGCAATCATGGCGCTGATATTTTTGTTGTTGGGACTGAAGAATTTTCAAATAGGCTGGCACATTCGTTTACTATGGATGAAATAGAAACATTGGTTACAGTGATTCATCAAAGAGAAAAAGAAGTCTATATCTCAGCAAACATGATTGTGCACCATTCAGATTTAGAAAAAATCGAGTCATTTCTAGGTGAAATGAAAAAACTAGAAGTAGATGGTATTATTTTTGGTGACCTAGCAGTTTATCAAATCGCAAAACGTTTGGAGATTCAACACTTATTAATCTATAATCCAGAGACATTGAATACGAATTACTTTGATCCTATTTTTTGGGATAAAAAAGGAATCAAAGGCTTGACGATATCTAAAGAAATCACACTAAATGATATAAAGAAAATTGCAGAGAAATCAACCATCGAAATATCAATTATTGGTCACGGACATTTGAACATGTTTCATTCACGTCGACCATTAATTGAGAATTTCTTTAAATATAACAAAGATTCCTTTGAACAGTATATTGAAAACCGAAACTTGAAATTAGTGGAAGAAATTCGTGATGAAGCATATCCGATTTTTCAAGATATTCATGGTACACATATATTCAGAGATAAAGCGCTAGAATCGTATCAAGAGATTATTACATTAAGCAAAATCATAGATGTTTTTATTGTTGATGGCATATTTAAAGATACCAATTATATGATAGAAACAATGAAAAATTATCAATTGATTTTGCAAAATAACGATCCCCTTCAAGCAACCAACATATCTAAACATTATGAAAGTGATCATGATTCTGGCTTTTTATATAAAAAGACAGTTTATGACAAGTAGGTGACGATATGATAAAACCTGAATTGCTTGCCCCTGCAGGGGACTTGGAAAAATTAAAAATAGCTTTGGTTTATGGTGCTGATGCAGTATTCATTGGTGGGAAAAAGTTTTCTTTACGTGCTAGAGCATCCAATTTTGATATTCCTGAAATAAAAAAGGCTTGTGATTTTGCACATGAAATGGGCAAAAAAGTTTATGTTACTACAAACATTATTCCTCACAATGATAACATTGAAGGATTAGAAGCATATTTGAAGAGTTTAGAGGAAGTTGGTGTTGATGCGATCATTTGTGCATCCCCAATCATTATCGAAACGGCAAAAAGTGCAACGAATCTAGAGATTCATATTTCAACACAAGTCTCTTTGACAAACTATGAAAGTGTGAATTTTTGGTATGATGAGGGTGTGAAAAGAGTCGTCCTTGCGCGCGAATTATCATTAGAAGAAATCAAAGACCTAAGGGATCATACACAATCTGATATTGAAGTATTCATTCATGGAGGGATGTGTGTTTCTTATTCTGGAAGATGCACATTATCCAATAATATGACTGATCGTGATGCGAATCGTGGAGGATGCGCACATAGTTGTCGTTGGAATTATGATTTATATGATGGTGATGAAAAAATCAATAATGATATGTCTTTTTCTATGAGTTCTAAAGATCTTCAATCTGTTAAGTACATCTCAAATCTCATTGATATTGGTGTGAATTCTTTAAAGATTGAAGGAAGAATGAAATCAGTTCACTATATAGCAACGGTAGTAAATACGTATCGTAGATTAATTGATGATATTTGTGATAATCTTGATATCGATTTACCAAAGTATCTTCTAGAAGTAAAAAAAGCAGAAAACCGATTAACATCTCATGGCTTCATTGAAGGCATGACTACCATTGATGAACAACTATATAACATGCGTAGCGAAAACCCAAGTCAAGAGTTTATTGGTTTGGTTCAAGAGTACGATGAAGATAATTTCACAGCGATAGTCCAACAAAGAAACTTCTTTGCAGCTGGAGATGAAGTAGAAGTATTTAGCCCTAATTTTGAAACCTTAAAATTTAAAATTGAAGAAATTGTTGATCTAGAAGACAATGTTCTTGATGCTGCAAGACATCCCCTTCAATTATTAAAAATTTTCATTCCTTTTAAAGTGAGTAAATATGATATGATTCGAAAAATTCAATAATGTTGTTGAAAAATATTATATTTATAATATAATAATAATGGAATTACAAAATTGATCTTACTGAGAGGAGTTTTCATAACTCCTTTTGTTAAGGAAAAGGATGGTTAAACGATGAATAGACCTGTCTTTATCGCAGTTGCTGGGGGAAGTGCTTCTGGAAAAACAACTGTTGTTGAAAAAATTGTAGATAGTTTTCAAAAAGAAGATGTGACTGTTATTAAACATGATGATTACTATAAAGATCAATCAGAAATGACACTTGAAGAACGATATCAAGTAAATTATGATCATCCGTTTTCATTGGATAATGATTTAATGTATAGTCAAATATTGGATTTATTAAAAGGTAAAACCATCATCAAACCAACATATGATTTTGAAGCACATACAAGAAGCTCAAAAACAGAAATTATTAGTCCAACTCGTATCATAATTTTAGAGGGCATTTTAATTTTGGAAGACGAAAGAATTCGTGATTTGTGCGATATTAAACTTTTTGTAGAAGCAGACGATGATTTGCGCTTTATCCGTCGCTTACGAAGAGACATGGCAGAGCGTGGAAGATCACTTGAAAGTGTCGTGAAACAGTACTTAACTACGGTAAAGCCAATGCACTTTGCATTTGTAAAACCGTCAAAGCGTTACGCAGATGTCATTATTCCAAATGACAAAGAGCATGATGTAGCGGTAGATTTAATCATCACAAAAATAAAATCTATCATTTCAAAGTGAGATGTAGTATAATATATGAAAGTATGGAGGTAACAATATGGAGAATATATATCAACTAACCCAACAAGGGTTTCAAAATTTAAAAGATGAACTAGAGAGACTAAAAGACGTCGATCGTAAACGTAATTTAGAAGCTTTAAAAGAAGCTAGAGAACAAGGTGACTTATCAGAAAATGCTGATTACGATGCGGCGAGAGATGAACAAGCACGTATCGAAGAACGCATCAAAGAAATTGAAACAATATTAAAAAACTATGAAATCATCAAAGAAGACACTTCAAACAAAGTGAATATAGGGAAAACAGTTGTTCTTAAAGTCGCAGACTTAGAAGCGACTACTTATACAATAGTAGGTTCTTTAGAAGCAGATCCATTGAATGGTAAAATATCAAATGAATCACCAATTGGTAAAGGAATCATTGGATATAAAAAAGGACAAACAATCTCAATTAAAACAGAAACAGGACATGACATTAAAGTAGAAATTGTAGACGTTAAAAAATAAGAATGTTTTTACATTCTTATTTTCATTATCTAGGAGGTATCTATATGATTGGAATTATTGGTGCAATGCCTGAAGAAATTAGCACAATAGTAAAAGAAATTGTGGATTTGGTAGAAGATAAAACGGATATTAGAACATTTTATCGTGGTAAAATAAACAATCATGAATGTATTGTAGCTTTAGCGGGAATTGGGAAAGTAAATGCTGCAATTACTACAGCACTCTTAATCGAAAAATACAAAGTAGATGTTATTATAAATATAGGGGTTGCAGGTGGTTTGAACGGAGTAAAACACAAAGATGTTGTGATTTCAAGAGAAGTTCTATATCATGATGTTGATGTTTCAAAATTTGGGACATATGTGTTTGGACAAATTCCAGGGTCTAAACCGCTGTTTTATGCGGATAAATCACTACTCGATAAAACCATTAAGATTTTAGAAGACCAACATTTTAGTTTCAAAGTTGGAAAAATTGCTAGTGGAGATCAGTTTGTGTATCAATCATCTAAGATTGAGAATGTTAAAGCATTGTACTCTGATATTTATGCTGTGGAAATGGAAGCAGCTGCAATAGCACATACAGCGACAATATATCAAGTTCCTTTTATTATTTATCGTAGTATTTCTGATTTGTTAGATGATGAAAATCAGCATAATGATTTTAATATGTTCTTACATGATGCTGCAGAAAAAGCTACTGTAGTTTTGAAAGAATTAATTAAAAACTTATGATGAAAGAAATTCTTTTAAATGACACACTGATTCGATACCAAATAACATATAAAAAAGATAATAAAAATACTTACTTTCACTTTAAACCCGAAGGGTATATACAAATCAATGCAGCCAAAAAACAATCACATGCAAATATCTTAGCTTTTATTCAAGTTAACAAAGATACTTTTATTCGAAAATATCAAAAAGCTTTTGTTGTTAAAAAAGCAAAAACGACGTACCAGTTATTTTCTAAGAAGTATGAAATCATCAAAGATGGAAATGTGAAAAATATCCAGTTTGATGAAGAAAAAGGGCAAGTGATTGAACCATTTATTTCTCAAGACTTATTAGATAAACAATACAAGAAGATTGAGAAAAATGCTTTATATAAGCAACTAGAGTTGTTACAAGTAAAATATGAAAATAATGGACTTGTTGATTTTTCAAAGATTACATTTAAGACAAGATATACCTCTACCCGATTTGGAAGTTGTAATCCTAAGAAGCAAACCATTAACTTTAATTTACATTTGGCGAATTTTGAAGAAAAATATTTAGAATATGTATTTCTTCATGAAATTTGTCATTTGGTACACTTTAATCATTCAAAAGAATTTTATCAGTTATTGATGAAATTTTCTCCTAACTATAAAACACTAAAAAGAGAGTTAAATAATCAGTTTAAAAGGTGATCATTATGTTTTTACCAATATCAAAAGAAGATTTAATTGAAAGAAATATTGAACAACTAGACTTTGTATTTATCAGTGGAGATGCTTATGTAGATCACCCTTCTTTTGGTGTTGCAATTATTTCTAGAATGTTAGAATTTTATGGATATACAGTTGGAATAATTCCCCAACCAGATATCAATAATAAAGCAGATTTCCAAAGACTTGGAACGCCTAAATTAGGTTTTCTAATTTCTAGTGGGAATATTGATTCTATGGTAAATCATTATTCTGTTTCAAAACGAAAAAGAACAAAAGACCTTTATTCTCCAAATGGCAAAATGGGACTCAGACCAGATTATGCGACCATAAGATATTCACAAATGATTCGCGAATTATATCCTGAAAGTGCTATTATCATTGGTGGAATTGAAGCTTCACTACGAAGAATGGCACATTATGATTATTGGAAAAACAAAGTAAATAAAAGCATATTACTAGATTCGAAAGCAGATATTTTAGTCTATGGAATGAGCGAATTAAGCATCATTGAAGTTGCTGATTATTTAAAAAGCGGTTTAGAAGTAAAAGATATTATTTTTGTAAAAGGTACTGTTTTTAAAACAAACAATCCTGATTATTTACCATATGATGGTATATATCTTCCTTCTTATGATCAACTTTTAAAGAGTAAAAAAACATATGCAGAAAGTTTTATGATAAAATATAACAACATAGATCATATTTCTGCGAAACCATTGATTGAATCATATGGGGATCAATTTGTTGTCCAAACGACTCCAAATCGACCACTAACAAGAGAAGAGATGGATCAAGTATATAATTTAGATTTCGAAAGAGACTATCATCCAATCTATCAGGTTTTAGGACATATTCCTGCGATTGATGAAGTGAAATATTCGATTATTTCAAATCGTGGATGCTTTGGTGGATGTAGTTTTTGTGCATTAACCTATCATCAAGGAAGAATTATTCAATCAAGATCGAAAGACTCTATTGTGGAAGAAGCCATTAAGATTACGGAAGATAAGGATTTTAAAGGATACATTCATGATGTGGGTGGGCCAACAGCTAATTTTTACGACGTAGCTTGTGAGAAGCAAACTACCAAAGGTGTTTGCATTAAAAAGCAATGTTTAGAGGATAAAGCATGTCCGTTATTAAAAGTAAATCATACAAACTATTTGGATATTTTACGCGAATTAAGAACACTTCCAAAAGTGAAAAAAGTCTTTGTTCGCTCTGGAATTCGATATGATTATGTTATGTATGATAAGAATCCTGAGTTTTTCAGTGAGTTGGTTGAACATCATGTTTCTGGACAACTTAAAGTTGCACCAGAACATATCAGTGATGTTGTTCTTGATAAAATGAACAAACCAAAGAGAGCATTATATGATTCATTTGTGAAAAAGTACTATGAATTGAATCAAATGCACAATAAAGATCAATACTTGGTTCCATATTTAATGAGCTCTCATCCTGGATCAACGTTGACAGAAGCAATAGAGTTAGCTTGTTACATTCGTGATTTAAAATATTATCCAGAGCAAGTCCAAGATTTTTATCCTACACCAGGTACGTTGTCAACTTGTATGTATTATACAGGACTAGATCCAAGAACTATGGAAGAGGTTTATGTACCTAAAACACATGAAGAAAAAGCAATGCAGCGAGCGTTAATACAATATAATAACCCCAAAAATTATACATTGGTATACCGTGCTTTAACACTTGCCAATCGAACCGATTTGATAGGAAATAGAAAAGAATGCTTGATTAAGGAAAGAAAACTTTATTGATTTATGGGAGGTAGCTATGATTCATTATTTATTAAGAACCAAAGACTTTATTCCAAAAGAATATCATCATTCCTTCTTTGATATTGATTTTGTTTCTTTATATCAACAAGGATATCGTCTATTACTCACGGATTTAGATAATACTCTGATATCATATGCGGAAGAGATTGCCACCAAACGTATATTAGAGAAAATAGAGGAATTGAAAAACATCGGGTTTGAAGTGGTGATTTTATCCAATAATCATCAACCTCGCATTGATAAGTTTGTGAAAGATTTACATATATCAGGGTATGCAAGTGCGCATAAACCACTCACCAGTGGAATTAAAAAAGCAGTTTCAGGTTGTTCAAAACAATATAAAAAATCAGAAATAATTATTGTTGGTGATCAATTAATGACTGATATTTGGGGAGCGAATAGGTATGGATCATATGCTATATTAGTGGACCCAATAAAGGCGAAAACAGAAAAATGGTATACCAAACTTAATCGCAAAATTGAAGAAAATATGATAAATAAAATCAAACGAAAAGAATCAGAAATCTACAAAGAATTATCATTAGATAAGAGGTAATTATATGGAAGAAACCCGTTGTATCGGTTGTGGAAGTGTTATACAAAGTGAAAGTCCCAAAAAAGCTGGATTTGTTCCTAGTAGCAAACTGAATGATGAAAACGATGATTTGATTTGTCGTCGTTGTTTTCGTTTGAAAAACTACAATGAGATTTTACCACTTGAAATCACAAAAGATGACTATTTGAAGATAATTCACGAAATTGCAAAAACAGATTCTTTAATTGTAAAAATTATTGATATTTTTGATATAGAAGGATCGTTAATTCCACAAATTCAAAAAATAACAAACTACAATGATTTGATTGTTGTTGCCAACAAAAGAGATTTACTACCAAAAGCAGTCAAAGACAGTAAATTAATTCATCACTTAAAAAAGATTTTGGCAGATAATGAAGTGAAACCACAACATCTTTATTTGATGAGTGCTTTAAAAAATCAAAACATCGATGAAATTTTCGAAGATATTTTACGATATGCAAACAATCGTGATATTTATGTCGTAGGGGCTACAAATGTAGGGAAATCTACATTCATTAACTCATTATTAAAATCATATGCAGGTTCAAAAAAGGATATCATCACGGTATCTTCACTTGCGGGAACAACATTAGATTTCATTAAAATTCCAATTGGAAAGAATTTTATAATAGATACACCTGGATTGGTAAATGAAAATCAAATCACACATTATATGTCAACAGAAGCCATTAAAGTTGTGACACCAAAAAAAGAAGTTAAACCAATGGTTTTCCAACTAGATCCAGGACAAACATTATTCTTTGGTGCTTTGGCTCGAGTTGATTTTGTTTCTGGAGACAAAACTAGTTTTATTTGTTATGTGAGCGAGTTTTTGAAAATACACCGAACGAAACTAATTAATGCGGATGATTTTTATCATAAACATCAAAAAGAATTATTAACTCCTCCATTCAAAGAAGATCAAGATTTTCCACTCAAAATGTATCAATTTAATATTAAATCAAATTATAAGACAGACATTGTACTTCCGGGACTTGGATTTGTAACGGTTCTTGGATCGTGTCAGGTTAAAGTATATACAAGAATCAAAACGGTGCCTTACCTAAGGGAGGGCTTGATTTGACAAATGAGTTTATTTTACAACAATTAGTTGAAATCTTTAAAGACAAAGAGAATCGATTGAATCATATTCTTGGAGTGAGAGATACCGCACTTAAATTGGGTATAAAGTATCATGCAGATCTAGAAAAATTAGAGACTGCCGCTTTACTTCATGATATTACCAAATATTATTCAAATGAAAAAAATATAGAAATTATTCGAAGTAATTTTTCAAATCATGAAGAAATTTTGCGAGAATTTGATTTGCCAATACTGCATTCGTTTTCCGCATATGTTGTTGCAAAAGTGGAATATGGTGTTACCGATATTGACATACTTGATGCAATATTAAATCATACAATTGGAAAAGAAAATATGAGTATTTATGAAAAAATCATTTTTATTAGTGACTATATTGAACCAAACAGAACGTACAGTTCATGCATTAAAGTTAGATCACTTGTTGAAGAATCATTGGATTTAGCAGTTTACACAGCCATAGATGATACCATTAAATTTCATGAAGAATTGAATGGTGTTATCTCTCAACAAGCCTACAAAGCTAGACAGTTTTATAAAAGACTATTGGAGGTCAACCATGGATAAATTAAAAGTAGTATTTAAAGCATTAGAAGATGTGAACGCAGTTGATATCGTTGTATATGATATGAGAGAAATATCTCCATTTTATGATTATTTTGTTATATCAAGTGCAACATCAGATCGTCAATTACATGCAGCAATCACTCATATTAATGATGATTTTGCAAAGGCTGGGTATGCAGCACCTAATATTGAGGGTAAAACATCCAAATCTTGGGTTTTGGTCGACGCAAAAGATATCATCATCAATATTTTTACAAAAGAAGAACGTGAGTATTACCATCTTGAAAAAATGTTTGCTGGATTCGGACAAGTCGATACAACAACACTAAAATGATATATGATCAATTAGCGATGTATTATGATGATTTTTTAGATGAAGAGTTATATCTTTCGTATCTTCATTTAATTGCTCATTATAAAAAATCGGGAACTGTTATAGATTTAGGGACAGGTACAGCACAACTGGCGATTAAACTCGCAAAATTAGGGTATTTTGTTACAGCGACAGATATTTCAGAAAAGATGTTAGAAAATGCATACAATAATGCGGTAGTTGAAGGAGTTTCCATTCAGTTTTTTATTCACGACATATTGGAACCTTTAAACAAAGACTACGATATTGTGTTAATGTCAAGTGATGTCATCAATTACTTATCAGAGGAATCACAAGTATTAAAAGCATTTAAAAATATAAGTCAAGTTTTAGAAAATAGTTCAGTTTTCATGTTTGATTTTTTAAAGGTGGATTATTTAGCACAACTTGATCAATATCATGAAAGTATAGAATTAGAGGATCAAATGGTTGAGTGGAATGTCAAAAAAACTGAAATTTCTCATCAAGTGATGCATACGCTCGAATTTGAAAACATCGTTGAACAACATTTACAAACAACATTTCCACCAAAAGTATTTAGAGCGTTATTGCAAGAAGCTGGGTTGAGGGTTGTGAAGAAGAAAATGTTAGAAGAGAGAATTATTTTTGTATGTAAAAAGGAATAGATTGTTCCTTTTTTTAATTTGACAACTATGAAATTAAATGATAAGATTTATGTAATAGCATCACAAAGTGAGGTAATTATATGATTGATCAATCGGTTAGATTATTCAAAGTTTTATCAGATAAATCAAGATTAAAATTGATAAATTCATTATCAAAAGAATCTTCTTATGTCGAATTATTGTCTGAAAAATTAGGACTAAATCCTTCAACAATTTCATTTCATTTGAAAAAATTGGAAGCAATTGGGTTGGTAAGTTCAAAGAAAGAACAATATTATGTCATGTATTATTTGAACAAAGAAGTATTGGATTTTCAGCTATTGGATCTGATATCTTCGTTAAATGATGATAATCCTGATGAAGAGAGAAGAGAAAAGATATACTATCAAACGATTATTTCAAATTTCTTTGAAGGAACTAAATTAAGATCATTACCAGTACAAAGAAAGAAAAGACAAGTAATATTGAAAGAAATTGCAAAATCATTTCAAAAAGATGTCGATTACACGGAAAAAGAAGTTAACCAAATAATAAGTGAATACCATGAAGATTATTGCACCATACGTCGTGATTTTATTTCTGAAAAAATATTTGAGCGAAATAACGGAATATATAGAAGGATTCTATAGGTGAACTTATGTTAGAAAACTATCGTATGATTTTAGTGGATGATGAGGATGATGTAAGAGGAAGAATCGTTACCAAAATTAAAGACGAGTCTGGTTTTTCAGTAGTTGGTAAAGCGGGGAATGGGTATGATGCCTTAGAACTGATTGAAAAGTACCAACCACACATCGTCTTGACTGATATTAAAATGCCATTCATAGATGGAATTGAACTTGCAAGAATTATTCGACGTGACTATCCTACGACAAAAGTTGCATTTATTTCTGGATATGACGAATTTGATTACGCAAGACAAGCAATTGAACTAAATGTCGTCAGTTATTTGATGAAACCCATCACAAGTGAAGAACTTGATAAATTCCTATTCAAATTAAAAACAATCTTAGATGAAGAGATTGATGCCATATCAAATACAGAGAACTTACTAAAACGTTATGATGAATCAATCCCTTTGTTGATTGATACACATCTGAATTCATTTTTACTCAAAAACACATTGGATGATAAGGATCTTAACATACTAAAATCTTTTGGTATGAATATTCAAAATGGAAAGTATGTCACAGCTTTTATTGGGATTGAAAAACACAATGATAATACATTTGAAGACATCGAGAAATCAAAAATATTCATCAATAACCTACTGAATAGATTGTTTGAGAAATACGAGTTTACTCATCATTTTCTTGTTGCAGATGGAGTCATAGTAACGGCGATGGATAATACGTTTGACATCAGAAAAGAGATTGATTTAGAATTATTTGAAATAATTAAGTATGCAGAGCAGTACGGAAATATCAAACTTCGAATCGGGGTTTCAAGACTTTTTGAGGATTTTAGAAATTTCCCATTATCATTTAAAGAAGCAGATGAAGCTTTGAAATATAGTAAATATTTTAATATGGGACAAATCATCTATTCAAATGAAATTCAAGCAAAAGAAAAAAAACATATTGTAATTGATGAAAGTCTAATTACAACTTTTGAGTATAGTATGAAATATGGGACTCAGAAGGAAGTAGAAGACGCATTAAAAGACATGATGAAATTTACAAAAAATGAGAACAAAGATTATATATTAGATCATCAATTATTGGTTATTAATCTTGTAAACTCAATTTTAAATTTCACCATCTCTATTGGAATAGATATTTCAGAAATTGATGATGGAAATATCCTTGAAAAAATGTTATCTTTTTCAAACCCTTCAGAGTTGTTGATTTGGATCAAACAGTTGATTTTCAAACTTCGTGATTTAAACTTGAAATCACAATCAAATAAAACAGATGTATTAATCGAAGATGCCGTAAAATATATTGAATTAAATTATCACGATACCTCAATTTCATTGGAAAGTGTCAGTGATTATTTAAACATAAGTGTTTCATATTTAAGTATGTTGTTTAGCAAGAAAAAAGGAATCACATTTAATAAATTCCTAATAAAAGTGCGAATGGAAAAAGCCAAAGAAATGCTCAAATTTACAGACCAAAAAGTGATTAATATCGCAACGATGGTTGGATATAATGAAGTATATTATTTTAGTCATAGCTTCAAAAAGTATACGGGGTTGACTCCTCGAGAGTTTAGAGCAAATGGCTAAGTATACAAAAGGGTTTTCCATTGGACAAAGCATTTTAATTTCTACTTTTTTAATTGTTATCACATCATTACTTGTCGTAACAATAGGAGGTTTTTTAAACTTTAATTCTACTACTTCGGGAATTGTGGAAAGTACATCAAAAGAAATAAATAAACAAATTATACTGAATTATGAAAACTATATTGATTCGGTCATAAACACAGCAAATTATATTCAACGTAAAACGGTTGAATATGGCATTGAAGATAGAAATGATGAATTAAAAGATATTTATATTCAAGCTGCTGATCTTCAACAAGACATCGTTTCAATCGTTTTAGTCGATATCGCTGGAAACGAGGTAATCAATAGTTCATCGAAGAATTTAACGGATGAAGATATCACCCAGAAAAGATGGTATTATGATGCGATTAGTAATGCAGCAATTTTTCACTTTTCTTCTCCACATACGCAGGATATTTATGAAGATTCCATTGAAGAGGTAATCACGATTACTAAATTAATTGATTTCTATGCATTGGGAATCAAGCATAGTGGCGTATTGGTTATTGACTTAAATACTTACAATTTAGTTAAATTGGCGAATACTACCAATTTAGGAGACCAAGGACATATTATTATTTTGAATGATGATAATTCTTTGATATATGCATCAAACTCATCTTGTACCAATAATAATTGTGAAAGTGCAATCATAGCACAAGACATTATTATTGGTGGGCAAAATGTGACGATTAATGATTTGTCAATGTATGCCAACGTAAACACACTTAAAAATACTAGATGGCGCATAGCGACATTTATTAACATTGAATTAGTTGAAAATACTAGAACAAGTAATATTGTTTTTAGTGGCACCATATTCGTCATTACTTTATCCATCACTATCCTTGTTTCAACCATTATCTCAAAAAGAATTTCTTCTCCAGTTAATAAGCTAAAGGATCATATGCAGGAAATTCAAAAAGGTAACTTTTATAATAAAATTGCCTTAGAAGGGCAAAAAGAAATTGTTGTTTTGGCTAGTTCTTTTAATTCAATGATTGAAGAAATTAGAGAATTAATGGATACCATTTTGGTAGAACAAAAAGAAAAAAGAAAAACAGAGTTTATTGCACTTCAAACACAAATCAATCCTCACTTTTTATATAATACTCTTGATTCAATTGTTTATTTATCTGAAAATCATATGAATGAAGAAGTAGTAGAAATGGTAGTTGCTTTATCTAAATTTTTTAGAATCAGTATTTCTCGAGGTAAAAACATTATTCTTTTGTCAGAGGAATTAGAACATGCTAGAAACTATTTGTTAATTCAGCAAATCCGTTACAACAAAAAATTCACTTTTGATTTTAATATTGATGAAAATGTGAAGAGTTGCAAAGTTGTGAAATTAATATTACAACCCATTATTGAAAACGCAATTTACCATGGGATTAATACAGAATATAATGAGGGAAGTATTCAAATTAGAGCATATGAAAAAAACAAAAAATTGTATTTAGAAGTAGAAGATGACGGTTATGGAATCACACCAGAAAAGATACAAGAGCTGAAAGCTGGATTTAAAGATCAATCCAAAGCTAAAAGTGTTGGTGTACGCAATGTATACCAACGACTACAATTATATTATGGTGCTGAATCTGATTTTATTATTGAAAGTGAATTGGATGTAAAGACCATTATCCGTCTAATTATTCCAATTGAAAAAGAGGTGTAACATGAAAAAAATGATTTTCGTATTGGTTATGATGGTAACGATTTTGAGTGGCTGCACAAAACAAACTCCTGTTATACCTTTAATTATCTATAATGAAGCAGATCCATATATGTATGAATTCGCACAATATATCATTGATAAAGCTCCAAGTGAGTATACAGTCGTGTCATATGATTCTCAAAATTCTCAACTTATTCAAAATGAGTTTATTGAAGATGCATTTAAGAAAAACTCGAAAGTTGTGATTATAAACCCAGTGGATAGATTA
Organism: Bacilli bacterium; assembly: GCA_016936415.1. Taxonomy (GTDB): domain Bacteria; phylum Bacillota_I; class Bacilli_A; order Izemoplasmatales; family Izemoplasmataceae; genus JAFGXW01. The sequence continues at coordinate 14,663 of JAFGXW010000055.1, forward strand.
GGTGCTTACACCATTATTGAAAAAGCAAAATCAGAGAATATACCCATTATCTTCATGAATCGTGAACCATTAAAAGAGGATCTTAATCTTTGGGAACATGCTTATTATGTTGGTGCTCCTGCAGCTCATTCAGCTGTTTTACAATCAGAAATTATAATGGATTTATTTGGAATACCGCTTAATTTAAACGAATTGGATCGTAATAATGATAACATTATACAATTAATAATTTTAAAAGGAGAACAAGGTCATCAAGATGCAGAAACTAGAACGGATGTTGTAATAGAAGAATTAGAAAATCATGGATATGCTCTTGAAATACTTTCTATTGAAATTTGTGATTGGAAGACATCACTTGCATATGATATTATGAATGAATTGATTCCACGATATCAAGATCAATTGGAATTGGTGATTTCCAATAATGATGCAATGGCAATTGGAGCTATCGAGGCAATGGTTGAACACGAAATGTTTGTTGACATTGATGAAAATGGATTCATTGATCATGAAACAGACACGTGGATACCTGTTGTAGGTATTGATGGAATTGCTGATGCAGTAGATTTGATCAAATCAGGATACCTCTTTGGAACAGTATTAAATGATTCAGAAAGCATGGCTGAGGCGATTATTGAACTTGCAACAGCGATTATAAATGGAGAAGACATTCATAACATAGGATATGAAATTATTGACAATAAGTATATATGGGTTGATTATCAAAAATACATTTTAGAAGAAGAATGAGATTTCATTGAAATCTTATTTTTTTTGTAGAATATTATAAGTTAATCATAAGATTTTACATTGAAAGGGTTTACTTTAATTGGTAAAATGAAAGCGCTTAAAACTAAAAAAAGGAGAAAAAGAATGAAAAAATTATTATCAATTGTTACAGTTTTATTATTAGTTTTTGTACTTTCTGGATGTAAATCAGACGATGGTGTTATCACTATTGGTGCAAACATTTATACGTTCAATGACAACTTTATGAATGGTGTTGTACGTCCAGAATTAGAAAGATACGCTACTGAATTAGGTGTTGAACTTGACATCGTTGACTCTGAAGGAGATCAAGCTAAATTAAACGATCAAGTTGATGTATTCATCTCTAAAGGTGTAGATGTATTAGCGATTAACTTAGTAGACCCTGCAGCTGCAGCTACAATTATTGCGAAAGCTAAAGCAGCAGATATTCCTTTAATTTTATTTAACAAAGAAGCTACAGAAGCTGGTGTAATGGGTACTTACGATAAAGTATGGTATGTTGGAACTAACTCTGCAGAAGCTGGAATTATTCAAGGTCAAATGATGGTTGCTGACTGGCAAGCTAATCCTGAATGGGATTTAAATAGTGACGGTGTTGTTGACTATGTATTACTAAAAGGTGAACCAGGTCATCCAGATGCAGAAGCAAGAACTGTTGAAGCAGTAAAAGCATTTGTAGATGCTGGAATCGCTGTAAATGAAATCGCATTAGCAGCTTCTCCACAATGGTCTACTTCAGATGCTAACAATACAATGGAAGCTTGGTTAACAGCTTTCACTAATATTGAATTAGTAATTTGTAATAATGACGGTATGGCATTTGGTGCTGCACAAGCGATGGCTGCAGCTTCAGTTTCTCTTCCTGTTTATGGTGTAGATGCTTTAACTCAAGCATTAACTATGATTGGTGAAGGTACTTTAAATGGTACTGTATTGAATGACGGTGTAAACCAAGCAAGAGCTACATTAGACTTAGCAGTTAATGCTGCTAATGGTGTTGGAATTACTGATGGAACTGATTGGGTAATTGACAATGCTACTACAAAAGCTGTACGTGTTGCATATGTTGCTGTTACAAAAGATAACTACGAAGATTTCCAATAATAACTAGATAAATTAATTATGGAAGTACATTCCGTACTTCCATAATTTTTTATTGTAAAGATACAATTTTAATAATAGGATAGATAAATCGAAAAACCGCAAAACGAGGTGAAAATATGGCTGAAGAGTTTTTACTAAAAATCAGTAATTTGAGTAAGTCATTCTCAGGTGTAAAAGTATTAGACAGTGTACATCTGAACGTTAGAGCTGGATCAGTTCATGCTTTAATGGGAGAAAATGGTGCAGGAAAATCAACACTGATGAAGTGTTTGTTTGGTATATATAAACAAGATGAAGGTGAATTTTATCTTGATGGTAAGTCATTTAATTTTACGGATCCGAAGCATGCTTTAGAAGATGGAGTATCTATGGTGCACCAAGAGTTAAATCAAGTACTTCAACGTACTGTTTTGGATAATATCTGGTTAGGACGTTATCCAAAAAAAGGTTTGTTTGTTGATGAGAAGAAGATGTTGCATGATACAATTGAACTATTTAACAAAATTAATGTTCAATTGGATCCTACAAAAAAATTGTCAACGCTTAGTGTATCTCAAAGACAGATGGTTGAAATTGCCAAAGCAATTTCATACAATGCAAAGGTTATCGTGCTTGATGAACCAACATCGTCATTGACTGAAAATGAAGTAAATAAACTATTTGAAATCATGCGTACGTTACGTACACAAGGCATCAGTACAATTTATATTTCTCATAAGATGGAAGAAATATTTGAAATATCTGATGAAGTTACTATCTTACGAGATGGAAAGTATATTGGAACAAAATTCACGAAAGACTTAACAATGGATTCTATTATTAATATGATGGTAGGAAGAAACTTAGAAAATCGTTTCCCACCTAAAAATAATACTATAGGAGAAGTTGTGTTAGAAGTAAATAATCTATCGACTCTTTATCCACCAAAAGTGAATAATGTTTCTCTGACATTACGAAAAGGTGAAATACTTGGAGTTTCAGGTCTAGTAGGTTCTAGACGTACCGAACTAGTGGAGGCAATATTTGGTGCAAGAACTAGAGAATCCGGTGAAATATTTTTAAGAGGAAAGCAAATCAAGAACAATAATACGGTAGAAGCCATAAACAATGGATTTGCATTGATTACGGAAGAACGTAGAGAAACCGGGATTTACCCAGTAGCTGACATCAAGTTTAATGCGACTGTTGCGAACGTTCATAATTATACCAATATTTTTGGTCTATTGAATGAAAAAAGAATGGTTGATGACACGAATTTGCAAATTAAAAATATGAGAATAAAAACACCATCACAAAAAGAACTTATTCGTTCTCTTAGTGGGGGTAACCAACAAAAAGTTATCATTGGTCGTTGGTTATTGCTAAACCCAGATATTTTAATCATGGATGAGCCAACAAGAGGTATTGATGTTGGTGCAAAATATGAAATATATCAACTCATGTTAAATCTGGTTGAATCAGGAAAATCAATTATCATGGTTTCATCAGAAATGCCAGAATTATTAGGTATTACTGATCGTATCGCTGTAATGAGTAATGGATACTTAGCTGACATTGTGGAAACTAGTAAAACTTCTCAAGAAGAACTATTCCGATTAGCTACAGTACGTTTATAGGAGGACAATATGGCAGTTAAAATTGGCGGAATTTTTAAAAACTTTTTTCAAGGGTTTGTGAGAAAAATCCAAGAGAATGTTAAAAGAAGAATTGATAAATTAAGAAACTGGACCAAACATGATACAAAAGAATTTTTAATTAATAATGCAATATACTTTGTAATATTTGCATTGATATTAATCGTAATTATTAGAGAACCTGGATTTTTAAGTGCAACTGTATTTAAAAATATCTTAACACAATCATCTGTAAGATTGATTCTTGCACTTGGTGTTGGTGGAATTATAATTTTACAAGGTACTGACTTGTCACTTGGTAGAAGTGTTGGATTTGCAGCTATTATTTCTGCTTCACTACTTCAAGCAGTGGACTATGGTTCTAGATTTTATCCTACATTACCGGCTTGGTTAACATCAAATACGATTATTTATCTATTAGTTCCATTATTAATTGCAATGTTTGTAAGTGCAACATTTAGTGCAGTTAATGGATTTGTTGTAGCGGTTTTTAAAGTGCATCCTTTCTTAGCTACATTAGGAGCTAGTGTTGCATTGTATGGTATATTATCGATGTATTTCCAATCAGGTGCACCTGGGCCACAACCGATAGGTGGTTTGGATGATGTCTATAGTCAACTTGTTATTGGTAAATTTTCAATATTTGGTATGCAAGTACCTCACTTGATTGTTTATGCGATTGCAATTGCAATTCTTGTTTGGGTTATATGGAATAAAACAACATTTGGAAAAAACATGTATGCTGTTGGTGGAAACCCAGAAGCAGCTACTATTTCAGGTGTTAACGTTGTAAAAACAACCGTGCTTGTTTATATCTTTGCTGGATTGTTATACGGTCTTGGTGGATATTTAGAAGTAGCTCGTATTGGTAGTGCAAGTAATGCAACAGGGATCAACTATGAACTTGATGCAATCGCTGCTTGCGTGGTTGGTGGTATCTCATTTAGTGGTGGTATTGGTAAGGTTAGTGGTGCAATAACTGGTGTGCTAATGTTTACAATTATCAGTTATGGTATGAACTTCCTTGGATTGGATGTATTTTATCAATATATCATTAAAGGTGTAATCATTGTTGCTGCAGTAGCACTTGATACAAGAAAATATATTAAAAAGAAATAAACTAAAACTAATAATCCCTCTTATTATCCTACTATTGGAAGAATATTCCAGAAAAAAACAATCTAGAAGTCTAGATTGTTTTTTTTGATTTTTTATTTGTAATAGTTATCGAAGATATCTTTTTCTTCCTCTTCATTTTCTTCCTCACTTAAAGGGTCTAAATCGATGATTTCTTCAACATGCTTATCTTCTTGAATCGGATCTGATGGGAATGGGTCTTCGCCATGTTCTTTTAGTATTAGATTATAAAGAATAGCAGAACCAATTGACATCAAAGGAGCAACATATATAATCGCGATACCACAAGTAATTAAAACAAGCAACATCCAGAAGAAAAAGGCAAGTGGGAAAAATAAAATTCTAAAGAAATTTCCTTTTGAATAGTTCCAAGATTGCTTAATTGCCGTCATAAAATGTACGTCGCTATCTGCAACAATGTATGTCGCAAATTGTAATCTAACTCCAACATACAAAGAAATTACAGCGACTATTGCAGTTAGAAGGAGCGCTTGGGTAGAGGGGATTAGTTGAGATGGATCGAAACTTTCAGGATTAGATATAATCGCCATATAATCTAAGGTGCTGACAATATCCCAATTGATAATAAGCATCGTGATTGGGAAAATCATTAGAAATAAATTTACACCGATACTATTTAACATTCC
>JAFGXW010000056.1 GCA_016936415.1 Bacilli bacterium
CAAGTAACCCTAGGAGACCTAGGAACAATTGAGTTACAAGATACATCCTCTAAAATCTATGAATTTAATGGAGAAAAAGCCGTCTTTTTAAGTTTGTATTTTAAGGCTGATGTTGATTTTACAAAGATGGGTGATGATGTTTTAGCAATCAAAAACACATTTCTTGTAGATGAAAATAATTCAAGTTTGTCAATTAGTGAAATGTTGTTTCTTCCCGATTATGTGAATGAACAAATCAATAATGTTTTTATGAGTTTATTAATATGTATTGCTGTAGTCATGGTTGTTGTTTTAATGGGTATTGGATTACGTAATAGCATTTTAATTATTATCACAATTCCATTGATAATCTTTGCAACAATTGGTGTATTAAATTTAACAGGATACGAACTTCATAAGTTGACAATCGTTGGTTTGATTGTTGCCATTGGAATTTTAGTTGATAATTCTATCGTTATTACAGAAGGAATCAAACGAAATCTAGATGATGGTCTAGAGAGAATCGCAAGTGCAAAAAAAGCCATACATGATAACTCCATTCCGGTTTTGAGCTCTACACTAACTACAATTGCTGCATTTGTCGTATTGGTAATGCTACCTGGATTCTTAGGTGAAATAGTTGCCTCAATGCCTCTAACAGTAATAATTGCCATCTCTTTGAGCTATGTAGTGAGTATTACTTTGAGCCCTGTTCTTGCAACAATATTCTTAAAAGAAGGAAAAAAAGAAAAAAAACCTACCGCTTCAATTCATGAAATTAATATTAAGAAAATGATTGCTTTCACAACTAAATTTCCGCTAATATGGATTACAATTAGTATCTTATTATTAGTTGGAAGTGTATACTTTGCATTCCAAAAACAAAGTCTTGATTTATATCCAAATGATGAACGTAGCGTTTTATATATAGATTTCAATAATGATGTACTCGGAGATTTAGAATCTACTACAATACTTGAAGAGCAAATCATCGATACTTTTATTGACAATGAAAATGTCATAAACTATGCATCAAGTATTGGTGGAAATTTACCTAGTTTTCATTTTAGTGCTTCAAGAATTAATGAACGAAATCACATTGGTAGAATCTATATTAATTTTGATTACAGTGAAGAAGACCTTTTACAGTATAAAAAAGAACTAGAAACAAAATTATCTTTCATTGAGGGTGCGAAAATCACTGTAAATATCCTTGAATTAAGTCCTCCTCTTGCTCCTGTCCGATTGACATTGAGAAGTGATGATTTAGCAAAATTAGATCAACTGAGTTTTGAAATATTTGCACAAGTTAGTGAATTGCCAAATGTAAAATCATTTAACATTACTGAAAGTGTACATTCTCTAAAATACAATATCATTTATGATATGGATGAAATTAGTAATCATTTTTTAACAAAGGCACAAATTGATCAAATCATCGCACTCAATTTAAATGGTCTTGATTTAAATATCTTCAACTTAAATGATAAAACAATAAATATTAGTATCAATAGCGACATCTCTTTGATTGATGATGTGCTACTTCTACAAGTATACAGTGAACCACTTGATCAAAACTTTACACTTGACAACTTTATTTCCATTGAAAGCATCAATGACTATTCCATCATTAATCGACTTAACAATTTAGGTACAAGCCATATCGATTTATATTTCACAGATGACTCTAGCCTTACTGAATTAGAAAGCAATGTGAAGGATGTCGTTTCACAATATGAACTCGGTTCTGTGATTGTAGACTACAATGGAGAAAATCAGATGTTTGAAGAGATTAGTGGAGATTTAATTAGAGCGAGTATCATAGCATTAATCATTATCTATATTATTATGTTCATTCAATTCAATAATTTTATTAAACCATTGATTGTCTATTTAACAATCCCATTAAGTTTTAGTGGTAGCTTCTTATTCTTAATCATTTTTAACAGTCCGATAACTGCGACAAGTTTAGTTGGTATGGTAAGTTTAATTGGAGTAACGGTAAACACCGGAATTTTATTAGTAGAATATATTAGTCGAAATCATCACAATGGAGACGACATAAAAAAAGCTTGTGTTGACGCTGTATATCTTCGTTTTAGACCAATCATGTTGACAAGTTTAACAACAATATTAGGACTAATACCATTGTTAATTACTGGTGGTAACTTCTTTAAACCTCTTGCAATCACATTTATGGGAGGAATGGTTACGAGCACTTTGTTAACGATTTTCCTTGTACCGAGTGTTTACTATATGATTTATCACAAAAAACCAAAGAAAAAGAACAAAAAAAGTTTAGTGAGTTAAATCACTAAACTTTTTATTAATCCTTAGGTAATACTTTTTTCAACCCAGCATCAATCATATTTGCATAATCAAGGGTTGCATCATACTTAAAAATTAAGTTAGGTGTTTTACGCATTTCAACACGATGTGCAAGCTGCGTACGTATAAAAGATTTGGAGCGTTCTAATGCTTTTTTAGTTGCTTCTTTTTTATTATCTCCGCCTAATAATGAGTAGAAAATAATCAGATTACTATAATCAGGCGAAAGTCTTACTTCTGTGATAGTCATAAATCCAATTGCAGTATCTTTTACTTCTGTGCGAATAATTTCAGATAATACTCTTTGAATGGTGGATTCTAGTCTTGGTACTTTTGACATTATTTTTTAACCAATCTTTCAACTGATGCTTCTATGACATCGTTTACTTTGATATCATTAAATTTTTCTATTGTAATTCCACATTCAAAACCTTCTCTTACTTCTTTCGCATCATCTTTGAAACGTTTTAAAGAAGACATATTTCCTTCAAATACTACAATACCTTCGCGTAAAACACGAACGGTTGAATTTCTCTCAATTGTACCATTTGTAACATAACATCCTGCGATGGTACCAATTTTTGATATTTTAAATGTATCACGAACCACTGCTTGACCTGTAACAACTTCTTCATAAACTGGATCAAGCATACCTTTTAAGGCAAGTTCAATTTCTTCTAATGCTTTGTATATGATGTTATATAGACGAAGTTCTACGCCTTTTTCTTTTGCGATATCACGAACAGAAGGTAATGGGCGAACATTAAATCCGATGACAATTGCATTGGAAGCCAAAGCAAGTGTAACATCAGTCTCTGTAATTGTTCCTACACTAGCACGGATTACTTCAATTTTAGTACCCTCAACATCAATTTTTTCTAATGATGCTTTTAACGCCTCAATTGATCCATGGGTATCACCTTTAACAATGATTCGAAGTTCCTTCGTTTGCCCATCTTCTATGTTACTAAATAACTCATCTAGTGATATTGCTTTACCAACACCAAGTTCTTCACGCCAAGTACGATGTGCTCTTTCTTCAGCGATTAATCTTGCTCTTCTTTCATCAGCAAATACCATAAATGGATCTCCTGCTTGAGGTACATCGTTCAACCCTGTAACCTCAGCTGCTTTACTAGGTTCAGCATTTGCAATCTTACGATTGGTATCGTCAACCATAGCTCTGACACGACCAAACGTATCTCCTGCAACAATTACATCTCCAACTTTCAAAGTACCATTTGCAACAAGTAATGTTGCGACAGGTCCTTTCCCTTTATCAAGTCTAGATTCAATTACTGTACCGGATGCCAAGCGATTTGGATTTGCTTTGTATTCATTGAGTTCAGCAGACAATTGAATCATTTCTAACAAGTTATCTACTCCATCACCTTTTAATGCTGATACATTACAAAATATAGTATTCCCACCCCAATCTTCAGGGATTAAATTATATTCCACCAATTCTTGTTTCACTTTATCAGGATTCGCTCCAGGCTTATCCATTTTGTTTACTGCAACAATGATTGGAACGTTTGCTGCTTTCGCATGATCAATTGCCTCTCTAGTTTGTGGCATAACACCATCATCTGCAGCAACAACCAATACTGTGATATCTGTAACTTGAGCACCACGTGCTCTCATCTCTGTAAATGCAGCATGACCAGGTGTATCAATGAAGGTAATTAATTTACCATTTTTCTTCACTTGATACGCTCCAATATGTTGTGTAATTCCACCAGCTTCACCTTCGGTAACGCGTGTATGGCGAATGGTATCTAGTAAAGTTGTTTTACCATGGTCAACGTGACCCATTATGGTAACAACTGGAGGTCTTTCCACCATGTCAGCAGGATTATCTATAATTTCAATCTCATCAAATCTTGTTAAATCTGTAATGATTTCATCCTCTAGATTAAATCCAAGTTCAAGCGCGACTAATTCAACAGTCTCACGATCTATTGATTGCGTTTGTGCTGCCATAATTCCAAGTCCCATTAATTTCTTAATTACTTCAGTTGCACTCACATGTAAACCTTCTGCAACATCTCCAACAGTCATTCCAGGTGCATAATATAATGTACCTGACTCTCTTTCTTGTTTTTTTGCAGGAATATTTGTTTTACGTGAATCATGATTTTTAGTTTTTTTGATGTTTTTCTTTGCCATCTCAAACCACCTCTTTCTTAGGAATTTAAATACTCGATAAACTTCTCGATAAACCCCTTATCTGTTACCAACAATAATTTCCTGTTCTCTTTTCCAACTGCGTTTGACAATTCTTCTGTTGTAAACTCAGTGACGATTGTGATTGGAAAACTGTTGGCTTTTTTCTCGATTTTTCCTGTGATATTAGCACCAGAATCACTTGCTAAAAAAACCAAATTATGAGGATTTTTTGCTAATTCTGATAGCACAAAATCTTCACCAGATATGACTTTTCTTGCGCGTGTTGCAAGTCCCAATAAATTTAGGATTTTCCCCTTATTCATGTTGAAACAACGCTAACAATTCTTGATATATTTCATCAGGAATTGCAATTTCTAAATGACGTTCTAATTTCTTTGTTTTCATCGCTTTTTCAATTACTGATTTATCTCTTTTTAAATATGCTCCTCGTCCATTTAACTTTCCAGTTAAATCTACGCTAACCACATTTTCGTTTGATTTCACAACTCTAATCAATTCTTTTTTTGGAAGTTGTTCATTGGTAATAACACATTTTCGTAACGGAATTTTACGCTTCTGCATTATCTAACCTACGATATTTGATCCCTTCATCTTTTGCTTGAGTGATCGACTTAATTTCAATCTTCCATCCACATGATTGAGCTGCAAGTTTAGCATTTTGACCTTTATTTCCAATGGCTGCAGTAAGATCTTTATCTTTTACAATAACAATTGCTTGTTTTTTCTTTTTATCAGGATTTATCGCGATAATTTTTGCTGGTTCTAATGAATTTTGAATTAATACCATTGGGTCTTTAGACCACTCGTAGATATCAATTTTTTCACCTTGAAGTGCTTCAAGTACTTCCGTGATTCTCGATCCCTTATAACCAACAACACTTCCAACTGGATCAACATTTGCATCATGAGAGTAAACAGCGACTTTACATCTATCTCCCGCATCACGAGCAATCCCCATAATTTCAACAGTTCCGTCATGAATTTCAGGGCAAACTTGTTCAATCAGACGTTTCACCAAATTCTTGTCTGTTCTTGAAACAAATACTTTTGGACCTTTTGTAGTCATTTCAACTTTTGTAATATACACTTTTAGACGAGAACCAACACGTGAATCATCACTTCTTAACAACTCTTTTCTCGGTAAACTTGTTTCTAAATTTTGTCCCAAGTCAAGTGTGATAAAATCTTTGTTTAATGCAACAATCTCTGTATTAATCATTTCATTTTCACGTTCTTTGAATAACTCAAATGCTTTTTCTCTCTCTAGTTGTTTCAACCCTTGGGTTAAAATTTGTTTTGCACTTGAAGCAGCTATTCTACCAAAATCTTTTGGTGATTCTTTGATGGTTATCATATCACCAATTTTCGAGCTTTTTCTACGTTTTTTCGCATCTTTTAAAGATACTTCACCAGGATTTTCTGGTTCTTGAACAACCAAATAATCAGCGGATAATAATATTTCGTTTTTTTCTTCATTGAATTCAATTTTTGCGTTTTCTGATGTGTTATACACTTTTTTATAAGCATTCAGAATTCCACGTTCCATGATTTCTAATATTTTTTCTTTTTCCAATCCACGTTCTAAGGCAATCAATTCGAGTGCTTTAAAGAAATCTTTACTAATCATTTTAAACCCTCCTAAAAGATAATTGTTAGTCTTATATAACTAACATCAATATAATTTACTTTTGTAACTTTTTTATTCTTTTGAACAATTTCTAAAATATCATTTTGAAACGTTTTTAATTTTCCTTGGAAGGTTTGTTCTAACGTTTCAACATAGACAGTTTTTCCAACTGCTCTTTGTACCTCTTCTGTATTTCTGAGTTCTCTTTCCGCACCAGAACTGGCAACTTCAAGGTTGTACGCTTCATCAAATGGATCTAAAATATCAAGCTCATCACTGATAACACGTGACACTTTTACACAGTCATCAATATCTATAAAAGTATCATTTTCAATCAAGACTCTTAAGATAAAATCCTCACCCTCTAATTCATAGGTAACGTCATACAAATAATACCCTAAATCTTCAATGATTTTTTTAAATTTTGCTTTTAGCTCTTCCATATAAATTCTCCTTTTGGCAAATAAAAGAGCGGGAATTGACCCACTCTCTAACTCATATGCATTTATATTTTATCATAACCCATTTACAAAATCAAGGATATGATAAATTTTTCAACTTATAATCATGAAATTACAAGTCAAAATAAGAGGCGTAATGGTGCATAATGATACTTCCTGCAACACCAACATTTAAACTATCAACTTTTTGTGTGGATATGGTAATATTCTTCTTTGTCATTTTTAAAACTGTGGGTGACACCCCACTACCTTCATTGCCTAAAATTAAAGCAAATTTTTGAGGATAGGAAATTTCTGTTAATAAAGAACCATGTAAAGATGTTCCATAATATTCGTACTCTTGATACAAATTCATAAAGTCTATCGTATTCATTGAAATTAAATTCAATAAAAATATAGCGCCTTGTGTGCTCCTCAATACTTTATCATTGTAGACATCAACTGAATTATCCAGTACAACTGTTTCAAATCCAAATGCAAGAGCACTTCTTAAAAGTGTTCCTAAGTTCCCTGGATCTTGAATTTCTTCTAAAATCAACACACGATCTGACAACTCTTTTTCCGCAAGTTTTCTACAAACACAAACAACATTCTGAGGATTTTGAGTTTTCGTAAGCTTTTCAAGCACAACCCTTGATACATAAATTACTTTGCTACCAGTAATGGCCGGATCATTTGTAAAAACATGTTCAAAAATATCAAGTTTATTTGCTTCTTCATACATGTGATATCCTTCAATCAAAAATAATCCCATTTCATCGCGATATTTTTTTTGATGAAGTTTTGACATTTCTTTAATCAATGGATTATTAACACTTGTTATTTCCATAAAATCACCTCATATTTTTTATTATACCAAAGATAAAAGAAAAAAGAGCCAAATGTTTGACTCTTTTCTAAATTACGTCGTTTCTCCGTCCCAACCTTGAATTCCGTTCTCTAAATTGTATACAACGCTAAATCCCTCTTTGACGAAGATATCCGCAGCACTTGCGCTACGGTTACCACTATTACACATTAATACAACTGGAACATCTTTATCCAATTTATCCAAAAGAGAATAATCGTCTTCAAATATGTAAAAGTCAATATTAATGGTGAATCCAGGAATCTTAGTATCATAAAATTCAGTGCTTGTTCTAACATCTACAAATTGATACTCAGGATGATTCAAAAGCATATCGGCCAATTCACTATTTGAAATATTGGTATAGCTTTTCGAACAAGAAGATAATGTGATTATCGCAATAAAAGCTACGATAAAGATAATGATTTTTTTCATATATTTCACCTCAATATCATTATAAATAATATCTAGTTTGTTTGCAAACAAAATGTATTAATATTATTTCGTCAATGCCAAGAACATGTCAATTTCTTCTTTAATTACTTCTAAAGAAGTCATCCAAAATTCTTTTTTTGTGATATCAATATCAGCAAGTTTTGCCACATCTTCTACAGACATTTTACCGGTAGCTTTTAGTAACAAATCATATTTAGGAGGAAATCCAATTTTATCTTGTTGATATAACCCGTATAATCCTTTGGCAAATAGCAATCCAAAAGCATATGGCCAATTATAGAAACTTAAGCCCCCACTATAATAATGCGGTTTCCACAGCCACATATAAGGATGTAAGAAATCATGATCTAGTCCTGTTCCATATGCCTCTTTTTGCGCTGAAATCATTAATTCTTTCAATCTATTTTCATCAAGAAAATCTGATTTAGCTTGTTCAAACACACTTGATTCAAAAATGTATCTTGATAATATATCAACGACAACTGCAGTCGACCCTTGAAGACTTGATTCTAGTAAAGCTAGTTTTTCATTTTCTTCAGCATCTTTTAACGCTGCTTTAAACACAATGGTTTCACAGAATGTTGATGCCGTTTCAGCAACGGGCATAGTGTATTCTGCATTTAAAATTGATTCACTAAAAATATTATCACCATGATATGCATGTCCTAGTTCGTGTGCCAATGTAACAACATCCCCAAAAGATCCATTGAAGTTCGTTAACACTCTAGACTCTTTAATTGGATGAATGTTGGAGCAAAATGCACCACCCACTTTTCCTTTGTATGGTAAATAATCTACCCAGTCATTCGTAAATGCCCGATTGGCCAAATCTTTTAAATGATCACTAAACGTTCCAAAATTTTGCAAAATATACTGTTGTGCTTCTGGAACTGTAAATACTTTAGCACTTTCCCCCATTGGTGCATATAAATCATACCAAGGCAATCCATTTTTATGACCCAGCACTTCTCCTTTGCGATATAAATACTTGTGGAATTCAGGTAAATAATCACGCATGGCACTTAGCATTGCATTCAATGTTTCTTCTTGCATTCTTGAATAAATTAGCGCTTGATCTAAAGCTGATTTATAACCACGTTTTTCAGTCATGGTATTCACTTCGTTTTTGATTCCATTCATTGCGAATGCAATGGCTTTATCAATCTTAGGATAAGCAGCCAATTCAGCCTCGTATGCCGATTTTCTTATTTTAGGGTTACTATCTTCTGATTTACCAATAATCTCTGGTAACGTTAAAATTTCACCATGAAATTCAACTTCAAGTGTAGAAGTTAAAACACCTTGTAATCTACTCCACAAACTTGAACCAGATTGTCTTAGTTTTGATAATAATCCTTCTGTTTTATCATCAAGGTTATACTTGTTTCCTACGATAATCTCTTTGATGAAAAAATCGTGTTCTTTCAAGAAAGCAGTCCCATTCACAATTTCCTCGATATTAGGAATGTTTGAGACATATTTCGAGAATAAAGTATTCACTTCTGTAAAGCCTGTTAATTTTCTTTGTAATACTACTTCGTATTTTGCACATTCTTGATTCGTAGTTTCTGTACTTTGCTTTAATGATATAAAATTATATAATTTTGTAATCACATCATTTGCTATCATTTCATTTTTCAAGTATTCTTCTACAATTTCTTGTGCATGTTCAAAACGTTCAAAGCGATTCTTAAATGAATTTGCCACGTTGATCAGTTCATCTACAAATGCCAAATCATGTTGAAATTCTTCTGAATCAAATGAAGAATATAGTTTACTTAAGTCCCATTTTTCCATTTCTTTCACCTCTATTTTATGTTATACAAATGTGATTCTTTCCCAAAAAAAGTTATGCCTGTTTCTTGTTCAAAATCAATAAAAGATTTTTCTTTGTTTTTGAGAATATAATTCAAATAAATTAATCTATTCTCAATGTCTATTGTAACAAAAGTTTCATCCATAAGTATTCTTCCATGACTTGGAATAATTACCTTATTGTCTTTGTAAGATTTAATTAACTGTAACGATTGAATATGATTTTCAATAAAATGGTCTGCACAAAATGGTAAAACACAATCGAATTCATCGGTATAGATCAGATCATCTCCAACAAACAAGTATTCATCATCAATCACAATCAACATTCCATCAATGCTATGTCCTTTATTAGGAATCAAAGTAAGTGAATGATTCCCATATTTCAAGTGATAATTTTCATCAATTAGACGTGTTGGTAATAAGTGGTCATAATTCTCATGAAATTTTTTCAAAGTGATTTCAGCATTAGAACTCCCAATTATCTCCACATGATTAGACTTTGTTAATCCACCAGTATGATCGGGATGAAAATGACTGACCACCACAGTTTTAAGTTGAATATTATCTTTTGTTAATTTTTGAGAAATCTTCTGAAAATGTCGACGATATCCTGTATCAATTAAAAGTGCTTCATTCCCATTTTGCAACATCAAGATGTTCGTGCTCATGAAATGCCCTTTTGCTCCAGGGAAATGAAATAAAATGATATTTTCTTTTAGTTTAATTTGTTCGATTATAACACCTCGCTCACAACAAAACCTTTCATGATGATATCCAAATGTTCTTTCCAAGAAACATAAATTGTTTTTGTTTCCTCTACCGCTTGATTAATTAGAGGATCAAAATCAAAGTTTCGCTCAAATCCCAATGCTTTTTTGACGCTAGGTGAGGTTGCTGGTTTTTTTGGTACATAAACAGTACAACAATCCTCAAAAGGTTTAATTGAAGTTTCGTAGCTACCAATTTTTTTCGATATTGCAATGATATCTAGCTTATCGTATGTTACCAATGGTCGTAATACTGGAATACCAACAACACTAGAAATACAACTCATACTTTGTAATGTTTGAGAAGCAACTTGCCCTACACTTTCTCCATTAATTAATACCAAACAATTATTCTTTTGTGCGATACGTTCTGCAATTCGATACATCATACGTCTCATTATGGTAATATTATATGTTTCTGGAATATTATTTAATAGTTCTGTATGTATTTTCATAAAAGGAACCATATGCACTTTAATTTGATTTTTCGGGGCAAAATTTGATATTATTTCCGTTAAATCAATTACTTTTTGTGCTGATTCAATTGAAGTTAAAGGTGTTGATTCAAAATGAATCACCTCAATTTGAATACCTTGTTTCATCGCTAAAAAGCCAGCGACAGGTGAATCAATTCCACCACTCAGCATCAACAATCCTTTGCCAGCAATACCGACAGGAAAACCACCCATACCTTTAATTTTTTTAAAATATAAAAACGCTGCGTCCAATCGAACCTCAACATTCAAACATACTTCTGGATTATGAACATCCACTGTTA
>JAFGXW010000057.1 GCA_016936415.1 Bacilli bacterium
TTACATTCTTCAATGATTGCAGTAATTTGTTTTCCACCTGGCCCGATAACATCTCTGATTTTATCTGGATCGATTTGTAACAAGCGTACTTTCGGTGCATGTTCAGATACTTCATCTCTCGATAATGAAATAACTTCATTCATATTATCTAAAATTTGTAAACGAGCAATTCTTGCTTGTTCTAAAGCTTCTGCCATAATTTCAGTTGTTAATCCTGAAATTTTAATATCCATTTGTAAAGCAGTAATACCATCTTTGGTTCCAGCAACTTTAAAGTCCATGTCACCATTGTGATCTTCCATACCTTGGATATCCGTTAAGATTGAATAGAAGTCTCCTTCTTTGATTAATCCCATAGCGATTCCAGCAACTGGTGCTTTGATTGGAACACCCGCAGCCATTAAACTTAAACTTCCTGCGCAAATAGTAGCTTGTGAACTAGAACCGTTACTTTCTAATATTTCCGATACGATACGTACTGTATATGGGAAATCTTCTTCTGAAGGCATGACTTGACGTAACGCTCTTTCTCCTAACATACCATGTCCGATTTCTCTTCTTCCAGCACCAACATAGCGCCCTGTTTCTCCAACACTATAAGGAGGGAAGTTATAGTGTAACATGAATGTTTTTTGTTCCATGTCACCCATTCCATCTACTTTTTTATGTTCTGATAAAGAACCAAGTGTCGTTAACGCAAGAGCTTGTGTTTGCCCTCTTGTAAACATTGCACTACCATGTGTTCTTTCGAATAAATCAATTTTAGAGTTCAGTGGTCTAAGTTCTGCGAGCCCACGTCCATCTGGTCTTACTTTGTCTTCACTAATCAATCTTCTTACTTCATCTTTTACGATATCATGACATACCGTATGTACGTCGTTAACTATTTTTTGAAGTTCTTCTTTGTCCAAAGAACTATTTAATTCTTCATAACGTTCTACTGCTTTTTCAGTCGCTTCTTCGATTGCAGTTTCACGTGCTAATTTCTCATCGGTTCTAACAGCTTTTACAAGTTCTTCTTTAATAAAACTAGAAACTTCTGCGAAAAATTCTGGTGCAACAGCTTTTAATTCAAACTCTTTTTTCTCTTTTCCAACTTCAGCAATAATGGTTTCTTGGAATAGACAGATTTTTTTAATCCATTCATGTCCAAACATAATTGCATCTAACATATCTTTTTCACTTACTTGGTTACCATCTGATTCAACCATATTGATTGCATCTTTTGTTCCCGCAACTGTCAAATGGATGTCTGAAGCTTCCCAATCTGTGAGTACTGGGTTCACCACAAATTCACCATCAACTCTACCAACATTTACTCCAGCTACTGGTCCATTAAATGGAATTTCACTAATTCCAAGCACAAGACTACTACCAATCATCGCTGTCATTTCCGGACTAAAATCACCGTTTGCGCTCATTACTTGATTGATTACTTGTACTTCATTACGGAATCCATCAGGGAATAATGGACGAAGTGGACGATCGATTAACCTTGAAGTTAATGTTTCATTATCACTTGGTCTTCCTTCTCTTTTTAGGAATCCTCCAGGGATTTTCCCTGCAGCATACATTTTTTCTTGATAAACTACCATGAGTGGAAAGAAATCGGCACTAATTGTTTTTTTTGAAACAGCAACAACGCTAAGTAGTGCTGTGTCATTATATCGTACAAGCGCAGCTCCTGCGGCTTGTTTCGCCACTTCTCCTATTTCAACTACTAATTTTCTTCCATCAAAATCCATCTCGAATATTCTTACGTCAGTCATATTCTTTTTCCTCTTTTCTCTTTTCTTTATTTTCCAATATATAATAATATCATAATATGATATAAAAAGAAAGTTTTATCCTCATTTTATGAAAATCACATCAATTCAAAAAAAATAAGGCAATATTCGCCTTATTTTGCTTTTACATATTGAATAAACATCTGAATTAAATTCGTGATACAATGTTCTGGATACAAATCTTGATCGGTATGAAGATAACCAACTCTAAAACTTAGTTTTTGTGTTGTTGATACCATAACTTGAGATACAAAAGCATATGTATCTTTACCAGAAAACGCATTGCTAATTGAGCCATCTTGTACACCACTATCAAATAGTGAAATATAGATCTTTTTCATAGACATAATTAACTCTTCTAACGAGCTTTCTTTCTTTTCAGAGACACTACTCATCATGTAGTTGTCAAAGTCTTCCATAAACTTGAGAAAATCTTTATGATCTTTGTATAAAACATGAAAAACATTTAAAAAAGCTTCCACTTTTTGTAGGCCATTATCTGAATCTTTAATTTCTTGTTCGAAAAACTCTTTAAACAGTTGAACATGTGTATTCCAATAATCCAGTCCTACCATCTCAACAAGTGCAGTTTTATCAGCAAAATAGCGATACAATGACGCTTCGCCAACCTTTGCTCTTTTGGCAATTGTTTTCAATTTGGAATTGGTAATTCCGTGTAATTCAAATTCCACTTTGGCAGCTTGAATAACGCGATTAATTCTCTCATTTTTCAACATATTTAATTCTTCACGATACTTTTGTTTTACATCCATATTCAACCCCCCTTTATATTTCAATTATAACATAATGGTTTGAAAAATAAAGTATTTTGCATCCAAAATGATAGTTGGGCTATCATAGCGCACTATTTTCTTAAAAACCCGTACCCACCATAAATTGGTTTCACCTCATTGATAGTGATTACGACATCTTTTTGATATGTTTGTATTAATTTTACGGTTGCTTTTACTTTTTTTCTCGGTACATGAAGAATCAATATTTCTTTACGATCTGTCATCCCGTAAGCTTCTACTGCGGTCACAGCTAGACCCATTTTACGTAGTTCAATACTAAGCGCTTTTCCTTGATCTTTATGTACAATTGCTTCGATTTTCGTTGTTCCAATTGCAAGGTATCCTTCTATTGTACTTCCTGTATAATTACCAATCGCAAAACCAAGGGCATATACAACTACTTTAAACGGATCACTGGTGATATTGTCTAATACTGTTGCTGCAAGTACAACCCAAATCATAACTTCAAAAAAGCCAATAAATGCTCCTTTGACTTTCTCACCTTTGGTAATTAAGACAATACGTAAAGTTGCCATTGAAACCTCAAAAATCTTCACAAATAATATCACTGCATATAATAAAATTCCACTCATAATTATTCCCCCTAACTATGTTTGAGACATACAAAATATACTCTCTTTATTCTTCTTTGTCAATCATAATATCATCTTTTTTTGGTACAGTCTCTCACTTAAAAATTACAACAATTTTTATGACTTATATTTTCAAAAAATTTCAATCAAAAAGAAGTCAAAAAGAATCGACTTCTTCTTTTGTATATATATAAAATGAAAGGCTTCTAGTTAGTTGGAATCAAATTTATATTTGTTTCTCTAACTCCCATTGAAATATGCTGGGAATAACAATAGTATCTAACCCATCTTGTAAATTCTTAAAATTATTGGAATTAGCAAATTAATTTCGCAACCATAACAACTCTATTCCCCATTTAATTTCAGGTATTGTTTTCCTTTAAAAATCATTTTTTTAACAACTGCTTTCGATAACTTTGCATCATAGTAACTTTCAAATAATAGGACAATTCCATTCAGACGATAATATATATAATAATTTCCACTCAGTACATTTTGGTAAACAAAATACTGTTTCTTATAAAGAACTGGGATGAACCCTGTACTAAAATCAACTTGTTTGACAACTCTGCTTCCCACAATATGACACATTCTATTGTCAAATCGGGTTTCAATGGTTAATCCGATGATTAAAACCAAATAAGAAAGTATCAGAATAGCTGGGTGCCCATGTGATAATGTAATAGACACCGGGTCATACTGAAAAATCATTAAACTAACCAGTCCAAAATAAATGATATTGTTTAAGGCAAATGTCAAAAGTAGTAA
>JAFGXW010000058.1 GCA_016936415.1 Bacilli bacterium
AGAAGTGAATTTTAAAGGAAAAACAATATTAATAAGTATTGCAAATTATGTAAATAATGGTATGATTTATTCTGCAAGAGGTGGATATGGTAAGTTGGCTTATCTCAATGATCATTATCAAAGACATTTAGAACATAGGCTATCAAGTATGATTGGGCATTCAGTCACTGTGCAGTTATTTCATGACACTTCAGCGATGGCATTGAATTTTAAAGATGAAAAGTGTACCGCAGTAATCTCTTTGGGAACAGCGTTTGGTGTTGCTTTTCCTGAATAATGTAGAAACAAAATATAGACATATGTTATAATATGGTGAAAGTTGGTGTGATTATGGAAGAAATATTAAAAAAAGGTCAAGAAGTACTGATCACGATTAAACGAATTGGTATTAATGGTGAAGGTATCGGATATTATAAAAGATTAGCTGTCTTTGTGGATGGTGTAATGCCTCCTGAAGAAGTGGTTGTTAAAATAACGGATGTTAAAATGGGGTACTGTAAAGGTGAAGTAGTTCGAATTAAAGTGAAATCAGAGAATAGAGTGAAACCTTTTTGTAAACATTTTTCAGTTTGTGGTGGGTGCCAAATCCAACACATCTCTTATCAAGAGCAATTGTCTCAAAAAACAGAAATGTTACGTCAAACGTTAGAACGTTACTCAACTTTAGATTTAACAAAAGTACAAATGAATCCAATCATTGGAATGGAAAACCCCGTTAACTACAGAAATAAAGCACAAATGCCTGTCAGAAATACATCTAGTGGTGTTATGACAGGACTATATCAAAAAGAATCAAATGATTTGGTTGATATCTTAGATTGCCCGGTACAAAATGAAGAAATTAATCGTGTAAATCAAGCTGTTTTAGATATCTGTGATAAATATGAAATTAATGCATTTGATCCTAAGATTATGCGTGGGTTATTACGTTATATCGTCGTAAGAGTTTCTAGTTTAAACGGTGATATTCAAGTGACTTTGGTTGTAACGATATACAATAATGCGTTAAAAGATGCTGCAAGAGAAATCATTAATATTCCTGGTGTAAAAAGTGTCGGAATTTCAAAAAACAAAGATGTGAAAAATGTTGAAATTTTTGGGGAAGAAGTTGAAATATTAGAAGGTTCTTCAACGATTAATGAAGGTATTGGTGATATTTTGTATTCATTAAAACCAAAAGCTTTTTACCAGTTAAATCCACATCAAGCAGTAAAATTATACGAAGAAGTGAAACGTCATTTAGACTTCAATGTTGATAAAGTTATTGTGGATGCATATGCGGGAAGTGGCGCAATAAGTATGTTTTTAGCTCCTCATGCAGAGAAGGTTATCGGGATAGATATTGCCAAAGAGTCGGTGTATAGTGGTATTCATAATATCAAGATTAATCATTTTAAAAATGTTGAGTTTGAACTAGGTTCTGTGAAGAAAGTGTTGACGGAGCAATATGCAAAAGGGTTAAAACCAGATGTGATTATTTTCGACCCACCACGAAGTGGAATCGATGAAGAAACCATCGAGTTATTACTAAAGAAACCAGTGAAAAAAATGATCTATGTTTCATGTAATCCAAGTACATTGGCAAAAAATATCAAAATGTTGGCACGAAAATATAATGTGGTAGAAGTAACACCACTTGATATGTTCCCACATACTGCCCAAGTAGAATCGGTTACTTTGCTTCAATTAAAATAAAGATTGTAGTACCTCTTATTAAGTAATTAATGAGAGGTATTTTATTTTTAAATAGTTATTGACATATGTCATCAATAGAGGTAATATAATATTGTAAACGACATATGTCAATAACTGAATGGAGGTGATTATATGCCAAGAAGAGACGGAACTGGTCCTGCAGGTGCAGGAGCAATGAGTGGTAGAGGAATGGGAAACTGCACTACAAAAGCGTTTGCTAGCAATGTTACAGGTCGTGGAATTGGAATCGGTAGAGGCAACAGAGGATGTGGTCGCCAAGCATTTCAAGGAAATAACACACGTGCACTTGAAGATGAAATTGTAAGACTACACAAACGTTTAGATGAAATTGATAAGAAATAGTGTACAATATTCATGTATAAACTGATATTGATAGAACTAATTTCCATGAAGGAGAGATACTATGCCAAGACCAAGAAAAATGAGAACTGTTTGTGAGATGCCACAAGATATCGCTTTTGGACCAAGAGGAGTTGAACATTCTTCAGATAACGTCATTACCATTGGTATTGATGAATATGAATCAATTCGTTTAATTGATTTAGAAGGTTTAACACAAGAAGAGTGCGCAAGACAAATGAATATAGCTAGAACAACTGTCCAAAGTATATACAGTGAAGCGAGAAATAAAATTGCAAGTGCAATTGTTCTTCGTAAATGGTTGGTTGTTAAGGGTGGAGATGTTGTGTTATGTCATGGAGATAGTCCATATTGTGGTGCGCTAGGCTGCAATGGTAATGGTAGAGGACTAGGTCAAGGAAACGGGAAAGGTCCAGGGCAAGGGATTGGTCGTAGACTTCGTGAAAATAATCAAAAATAATGAATCAACGAAAAGAGGATAATGATGAAGATTGTACTACCTATTGAGAAAACAAGTGAAGAAGATCTAATTGGAACTTCTTTTGGAAGAACAGAATATTTTATGTTATTTGATTCTGAAAAAGATGAAACAGTTATTACTGATAATAAAGCTGCGATGCAACAAGGTGGGGCTGGGATTAAAGCTGCACAAACGGTGATTGATATGCACGCAGACGTTGTGATATTGCCACAATGCGGACAAAATGCAATGGATTTATTTATTGCTGCAAAAGTAACGGTATTAAAAAGTATTAGTAGAGACGTGTTAGAAAACATTGAAAAGTGCTTAAACAATCAACTAGAAGTACTAAATGATCCTCATCCAGGATTGCATCATTCATAATGAAGATTGCTGTATTAAGTGGTAAAGGTGGAACTGGGAAAACATTTTGCACTGTGAATCTTGCTGCTTCACAAGCACATTCAACTTATGTTGATTGTGATGTTGAAGAACCAAATGGGCATCTGTTTTTCAAACCGGAATCACTTGTAACAACAGATGTAAATGTACTTTACCCAATGGTTGATAGTGAAAAATGTGATGGGTGTAGACAGTGTGCTGATTTTTGTAAGTTTAATGCGATCGCAGTAATCCAAAATCAAATTAAAATATTTGGAGATGTTTGTCATTCATGTGGTGGATGCGCACTTGTGTGCCCACAAAATGCGATTACAGATATTCCTAAAAAAATAGGATCGATTGCGAAGGGTACATCACGTACAAATACTGTGATTACTGGAACATTAGATATTGGCGAGGAAACTGGAGTACCAATTATAAAAGACATTGAAACAATGTTAACTAGTATAGATGGCTTAATCTTTGTTGATTGTGCACCTGGTACTTCGTGCGCAGCAGTAGAAAGCGTTCAAAACGCAGATTTCTGCTTGCTTGTAGCTGAACCAACTATCTTTGGTGCACATAATCTTGATATGATATATAGTTTGGTAAAAATGTTACAAAAACCTTGTGGTGTCGTACTAAATAAATCCATAGGGGATGACAATCCATCATTAGATTACTGTATTGAGAATAATATTCCAGTGATGGGTGAGATTCAATTTGAAGAAGAACTTGGTAAATTGAATTCCGATGCGCTTGTAGCGGTATGGGAAGATAAAAAATATCAAGAAATATTCGATAAGATCTTTCAAAATATCATTAAGGAGGCAAATCATGAAACAATTGCTAATTCTTAGTGGTAAAGGTGGAACAGGTAAAACGACGGTTGCTGCAGCGTTTATAAAGTTATCTAATACAAGTTCATTCGCAGATTGTGATGTGGATGCTCCAAATTTACATTTGGTTATGAAACAAGAGACTGTTCCAGATGTAAAAAGCTTTCTTGGTATGGATAAATATACAATCGATCAAGATTTATGTATTGGTTGCGGACTTTGTTACACATCTTGTAGATATGATGCTATATACGTAAAAGAAAATAAATATGTTATTGATGATATATCGTGTGAAGGGTGTTCCGTTTGCGAGTATGTTTGTCCTGCTGATGCAGTATCATCAAAGACCAATATTGCAGGAGATTTGTTGTTATATAAATCAGATAAAGTATTTTCAACCGGAAGACTGGCAACAGGTGGGGGAAATTCTGGACTATTAGTGACGGAAGTAAAAAAAGCATTGGGAAGAAGAAAAGAAGAGGGAATAGAAATTATAGATGGATCACCAGGAATAGGGTGTCCGGTACTTGCTTCAATGAGTGGAGCAAATTTAGTCCTATTGGTCACAGAACCTACATTATCTGGATTTAGTGATATGAAAAGAATCGCAACAACTGCGAAGAAACTTCATATAAAGACAGCTGTTTGTATCAATAAAGTAACATCAGACCTTGATAACGTGAATCAAATAAAGGAATATTGTTATAATGAAGAAATTCCGGTTGTTGGAGAGATTCCATATGACAAAGAAGTCGTCACCAACATCAACAAAGGAATGTCGATTGTTGATACACAGTGTATAGCTGGAGAAGCAGTGAAAAAGATTTATGGTAATGTACTTGATTTAATGATGTAGTGTAAATTGATATACAAAAAGGTTATCTAACCCAATAGATAACCTTTTTATTATGAATTATAATGGATATTTGATTCATAATCATATAATAAATAGGTCTAAATTAATGCTAGTTTTATAACGATATTGATGCATATAAAATTGATAAAATATCATTTTAATTTGGTCGTTTAAAGAGATTCTTTATTGACAAAAAAGCATGAATAATATATAATAACTACATAGTCAGTGAGTGGGTGGTCATTATGAATATGAGAGAAGAATCAAAGGCAAAAACAAGAGAATTAATTTTGAATAAAACGGCTTTGCTGGTTGAAGAAATGGGATTTTATAATATATCAACAAAAGAGATTGCAAGGTCTTGTAATCTATCTCAGGGTTCTATCTTTTTACATTTTCAAACGAAAGAGAATTTGTTGAATTTGATCTTTGAAAATCAACTATCTATTTTCGAAAATATCGTCCTTCAAAATTGCTTCAGTGACATGAAGCAAGAGTTGTTTTTAAAGAACTTTTTAGATGCGCTAATTGAAAGCGAAAATTTTTTATCTAGGGTATACTTAGATTTACCTTATTTAAATGATTTGATGAAGAAATACTTAAGTGGCCTAGAAACAACAATTAAGAATCTTTTCTTTGATAATATTAGACATAATGTGAGCGATAAACCAAGCATCATTGATACTTTTATTGCGATTGATGCTTTCTATTCTCAAATTCATCGAAATTTCATTGAAAAAGATTATTCTCACTCGGCAAATAGTATTATTAAACAAAAAAGAGGGAAACTTGTAAAACTGTATCGCACTTTATTTGAATAATGAAGTGCTTTTTCTATGGTATAATATGATTAGCAGAATAAAGAAGGTGTTATCTTGATTGGTTTTAGAAAAGTTACAAGACAAGATTTTCCTATCATGTATCATTGGCTACAATTGCCACACGTGAAAAAGTTTTGGTATGCG
>JAFGXW010000008.1 GCA_016936415.1 Bacilli bacterium
CCAATTCCAAGCATAAAGTTTTCGTTTAAAGGTTGAAGATACGAGCTAAATCCAGGAATCTCTAATTCTCCTTCAACAAATGGATTTTCAGAATCAGACAAATTAATGACATAGAATGGATCGGTTTGTAAGAATGTTACTAAATATGCATATTCTCCAACAAAACGTGTTGACTGTATTCTTTCCCCTACTTTTCCAAGGTTTTCTAAAACTGATACAACTTCTAAGTCTTTATTCAAAACATAAAGTCGGTTATTGATAGATTCTCCCCACCAACCAGTCGTTGTTGTAATTCTTAAGTTCCCTTCATATTCATCCATTGCGAATTGATCAAGTGGATGTCCTGAAATTTTACCGAAATTACTAAATTCTACTGTTCCGTTATCAATCGCAATTTTTAAAATCGCAGTTTTGTAATCATAAACAGGATCTTCTACACGAATCATATTTGCGATTGGCCAGAAGTAATAAACTTCACCAACTAAATACATATTATCATTTGAAACATATAGATTATATCCACTATCTCCTAGAATGGTTTCAACATCTACTTCTTTTGTGTCTAGATTGATTCCATAAAATGTAGTAAATGAGTTTGGAGTAGTTCCTTCAATATATATAATGTCTTCATATTTAACTTTTTCTTCTACTCCATTTACACTATAAGTTGAAAGATAATCATCTATATTTGAGTCTTCATCATTTAATGGAATATAATTATTTGTTACGATATATAAATCATTATCAATTTTACGAGTACCTGTAAAATAACCATTCATTCGATATTCATCTTCTAAAGTAAAATCATTTGCTTTATCAAAAACTAATACTTTAATATGTGAACTTTGAGAATACCAATAAGGCATATAACGATCTATCATAATACCATCACCATCAACACTAGGCTCACCACTATAATATTCACAATTATAAAGATATTGATCTCCAATTACAATTAGTCTGTCTTCATCTACATATAATCCTGAAGGATAGAATTGTTCTCCGCTACAAGCATCAGTTGAATAATCAAATGTTTTATATAAACTAAGTACTGAAGGACCTTCTTCAAGTGTATATGCAATTGAAATTTGAACTTTATTTTCATAAATCGAATATATAAATTTACCATCTGTAAGCACGTTGTCCATTTCATCAACACCAATTACTTGTGTATTGGTAGTTGAATAATCATCACTACCAGTTCCAGAATTATAAGTAGGAACAGGTGATGATTTCTCAGTAATCATATCCATTTCCATTCCATCTACAAAAACATTTGGCGTAAAAATATTACCAGAATAATTAATGTTTAATTTTTCTGAAAAGTCTAAATATATTTGTCGTATGTCATTTGCAGAATGAATGCTAACCATATCTCCATTTGGAGAAATAGATGGATTCAAGCCCGTAACAACCATAATTGCTACCAAAGCAATTGGCGCAAGTGTGGCACTTGTTAACCCAGCCAAACGAAATCTAAATTTCTTTGCTACATCTTTCACTCTCATTTGTTGGTGCTTTATCGAAAGCAGTTGATTCAACTTAATCTCTTCAATTACTTTTGAAACCATAAATACTGTAAACCCGATAACTACCAATAATGCAAAAGCAATAACAGGATTATTAATTAAAAATAACATAATGATACCTCCTTATATTTTTAATGCTTGTTTGAAGTCCTTGTAATATCCTCGATTTACCTCGAGGGTATCACCATTCTTCATCAGGAGATCCAATTTGGAGTTTAATGCAGGTTTAATATAGTCGATTTTCGCAATACTTACCAAACAAAATTTACTAATTCTAATGAAATTCTTTGATTTCAAAAGTTCTTCAATCTCATATAGTTTCATTCTAACTAGTAATTTAGTATTTCCAAGAACACCATATACATCATCCTCTTCAACAATAAAGTAATGGAAATTTCTCGATTCAATACTTTTTTGTCCAAATTCATTTGAACCAGTTATGTATAAATCTTCCCCATTTACAATCCAATCTAACAATTTTGAGACCTTTAACGTGTTTGCAGGATTAAAGACAATGTTAATTTTGTCTATTTCAACAAGATTTTTATCATCCGTTAATACGTAATCATAAATAGGCGTTTCGACTATGGATAACCTTTCCTTTAATATTTTATGTTCACTTTCATCAACTTTTAGTTTAAACATAAAATCCTCCTCCTGAAGTACTAATATCATAACACTTCAATTTTTATATTTATAGTGTTCTAAGGTATCATACAAATATTTTACACCAAACTGCACAAAATTAGTAGTGTGAAACAAAAAAGAGGCATAACGCCTCTTTAAAGGTTCTTCAACTTGTGGTACAGTTTATGAACAGGCATGCCCATTACAGAGTAATAATCTCCTTCTATTTTTTTAATAAACTTTGCACCTATTCCTTGAATTCCATATGCTCCTGCCTTATCAAAAGGTTCTTTAGATTTAATATACTGATTAATTTCGTCATCATTCATTTCTGCAAAATCAACTTTAGCATAGTCATAAAATAAATCTTCAAAAGAGTCTTTTACAATTGCACACCC
>JAFGXW010000059.1 GCA_016936415.1 Bacilli bacterium
CAATGCCACCTAGTCCTGGAATAATACCAATTCCTAAAATTAACCAAAAATCCTCTTTTAGAATTCGATTTTGATTTTTTAGTATTAAGATTATTCCAGCAATAACAAATATGTAAGTTGAAAATGCTGAAAGGCTCCATAATGGACCGCGAGAATATATTCCATTATTGTCGATACTGAAGAACAAACCATAAAACGGAGATAACATTGAAATTATGATATTAGAAATGACCGGAATCATTAAAATTAATCTGATTTTTTTATTCAAGATTTTACCTTGGAAAACAATGCGGTAGATAAAGAAGAAGAAATTATAAGACATAATCGGCGCTACAATAAACAATAAAACAGAAAAAAAGTTGTTCATGATGATGGAAAACGGTGAGGAAGCACCACTTAAAAATTCGGTTGTACTTTCTGCCAATAACCCTAACATGACGCCAAAACAAGTAATCAAGAAAGAACGACTTAAAGAATCTCTTTTATCTAGTTTGCGAAATGCTATAATGCATACTAACAACAAGGTAATAAAAACCGTGATATTTACTTGATTTTTAAATATTAATTCCATCCGATGTTCCCTCCTTCACTGAATATATTCATATTGAATCATTACGTTTTAACTTCATCTTTATGTTTAACAAAATTATATCACTGTTTGAGATGAATTAAAACAGTTAACTTTCATGAATGATTTTTTATTCCTGATGTTTATTATAAAAAATTGCTATTGAAAGGATTATTGTGATATTTTGTAAACACATTGAACTTTACTGAATAATAGATTATTATTTATTTATAGGGGTTTGATGATAAATATATGAAATTTATGATCAAACATGGTAGCAATAATTATATAGGAGGTGTAACATGATTCTTGTCGAAGATGGAATGACGATTATTGATTATAGTGTTTTCCTTCAAAATATGAGTGACACTTCTTTTTTTATCACTTGCAATGAACATGTTGAAGCAAAGATCAGCAAGCAACATTTTATCTCTTTAAAACAAAAAATAAATGGGTATCTGGTTTTGTATATTAAGGAAGGACAAGGGACAGCATTTGCGAATGGAGAAATGGTAGGACTTAAAAAACATGATGTTTTGATTGTGAATCTACAAAAAGATTGTTATGTTACAAGTGATTCATGGTTGTTTGAATATATCCATCTTTCGGGAAATGTTGTAGAGAAATTGATGCAAGATAAACCATATTGTTTTTCGATCAATGATCCCGTCAAAATGAGTCAGTATTTTGATTCTATTTTATTGGCAAGTAAAACAAATAATATAATCCTACAAACCGCGAATAGCCTCTTATTATTAGATGAACTTCTGCAGAATCATAAAAATACTTACAATATCAAAAGTCATCAATATTCGATTAGAATCGCACAAGAATATCTTGAACAGAATTATATGAAGGCTTTACAAATCGATGATGTTGCAGACTTGTTACATTTTTCAAAATTTCATTTCATTAGATTGTTTAAGAGTCAAACCGGAAAAACACCTTACCAATATTTGCTTGAAGTCAGAGTGAATCAAGCAAAATACTTGTTAAAGAAAACAACATTACAAGCCAAAGAAATTTCCCGTAATTGTGGGTACAACAGTGAAATCAATTTTACGACATCATTTAAAAAAAATACAGGATTAACACCTTTAGAATATAGAAGAAAAGAGGTAGTAGAATGAGTAAGGAGTTATTATTTAAAATATTCAATCATGAAACAGTAGAAAGACCTGCATGGGTTCCCTTTGTAGGAATACATGCAGGGAAGTTAAAAAACTATAATGCAATTGAGTTGTTGACAGATTCCAATAAATTACTGGAAAGTCTATTAGAAGCAAATAAGTTATTCCGTCCGGATGGACAACCCGTTATATTTGACTTACAAGTTGAAGCAGAAATATTGGGTTGTGATTTACATTGGGCAATAGACACACCACCGAGTGTGAAATCTCATCCCTTACAATCGACGAAAAAGGTGCCGTGTTTATGTAACATGCCTACAGAAGAATCAGGAAGATTGCCAATGATTTTGGAAACAATGAGAAAAATGAAACAAGAAGTTGGCGATGTCACTGCTTTGTATGGCTTAATCTGTGGTCCGTTTACCCTTGCCTCTCATTTGCGTGGGACAAATATTTTTATGGACATGTATGATGACCCAAAATACGTTAAGGAATTGTTACAATACTGTACGGAAGTGGCGAAGAAAATGGCGGATATGTATATCAAAGCTGGTATGGATATTATTGCAGTAGTCGATCCATTGATCTCGCAAATCTCACCAAAGCACTTTATAGAATTTATGACAGAAAACTTTACAGAACTATTTTCATTTATCAAAGACAATCATGCATATTCATCATTTTTTGTGTGTGGAGATGCGACTAAAAATATAGACGTGATGTGTCAAACAAATCCTGATAATATTAGTATTGATGAGAATATAGATATCGTTGAGTCTAAAAAAATTACTGATAAATATAACATTGTTTTAGGTGGAAATATACCACTGACGACCGTTATGCTTCATGGTTCACAACAAGATAATATGAAATATACTGTGAACATGATTGATTCTATTTCAAGTTCAAATCAAAACTACATTGTTTCACCTGGGTGTGACATGCCTTATGCGACACCAATTGAAAACACCATTGGTGTCTCTCAAGCAGTCCTTGAATTTGAAGAAACGAAAAACATGGTAAAGAACTATGAAAGTTTTGACTTTTCATCAATAGATGTAGAACTACCCGATTATCAAAAACTAGATAAACCACTGATAGAGGCATTCACGTTAGATTCTGATTCTTGCGCAGCATGCACATATTTATGGTTGATGGTCACAGAAGTGAAAGAAAAATTCAAAGACAAAATAGATATCGTTGAATACAAGTTTACAGTGAAAGAAAACATTGCAAGGGTTATAAAAATGGGTGTGACGAATTTACCAAGTTTGTATGTAAATGGAAAACTTATGTATTCATCCATCATTCCCACCAAAGATGAATTGATGATTCAAATTGAGAATTTTTTAAAATGAAACAAATTGATTTATATATCATAGTTGGCTTTTTAGGTAGTGGAAAAACAACCCTCTTAAAGCATATATTAACACATTTCAGAGACCAAAAAATCGGGTTGATTATTAATGATTTTGGAGATCAAAATATCGATAGTAAATTGGTTGCACATTTTAGACAAGAAATCACTGAAGTTACAAATGGTTCTTTATTTTGTAGTTGTAAAAGTGATCTGTTTGTTGACAAAATTATCGAGTATTCAAAAAAAACATTGGATGCAATTTTTGTTGAAGGCTCTGGATTAGCAAATCCAAATACCATTATAAAGATTCTTGACTTGATTCAACAAAAAACAAATGGTGTGATACATTTCAAAGGTACAATCGGTATGGTAGATGTATCTACTCTTCACAAAGTGATTCATACCAATATGGTAAAGAATCAAATCATTTATAGTGATATTATTTTGTTGAATAAAACAGATAAGGTTTCATCAAGTGAAATATGTGATCAAATCGCTTTAATAAGAGAATATAATACCTCAGCGAAAATCATTCCAACATCATTTTCGAATATTCCAATAAAGGAAATTAACAATTTAAGTTTCATGAAAAAAGAAAGAAGTGGTTATCACGCGATGGATTTAACCACACAAGAAGTAACGCTGTATTTATCAACTGAAACAATTGAAGAAATGAAAGTATTATTTGCTGAACTTTCTTCATACATCAGTCGTGCAAAAGGATTCATTCATGAACAGGGGAAAACTTATTTTGTAGAGCTTGATGGTGCACATATTCATATGGTTCCTTATGCGTTTGACGCGCAACCAGTTATCGTCTTCTTAAGTGTTTCAAAAGTAGATTTAAAGGAATTATTACAAACAAAATATAGGGCAATATGGAATAGAGAGCCGTTATTAAATATTAAAAAATGACTACATATCTTGTAGTCATTTTTATGTTTCTTAGAAGGAAAGGTACTTGATAAACAATTCTTGATAGGAAGACGAGGTTGCTAAATTTATGATTGTACAGTTTTGACGTAATTGTTTGAGCTCATTGGACAACGGTTGAAATAAGTATTTGACTGCCCCAGATAAACTTGAATTCCCAATGACAATTACTTTGTTTTTTAATGAAGGAGGAAGGATGCCTAGTTCAAACATATTATCTAGATTAATATGTTTTCCAAATCCACCTGCAAGATATAAATGATCAATTTCTGTGATCATTATGCCTGTTTCGTTTAACAAAAACTCTATGCCTGATCTGATTGCCGATTTTGCTAATTGGATTTCTCGGATATCTTTCTTTGAAATTGAGATATCACCGTGAATAAAATATTCTTCTTTTAATAATCCTGACTTGGAAATGATGTTTTCTTTGAGTAAGTATCCAACGATATCTATTAAACCAGAACCGCAGATACCAATGGGTGGTTTATCATTGATTGTTTCATAGGTGTTTTTATCAGTAAATTTTGATATCGCACCAGCAATAGATCCAATGCCACATGAAATATTTACACCCTCAAATGCAGGACCTGCAGCAGTGCTTGTACCATATATTTTTCCGTTATTTACAACAACAATTTCACCATTTGTGCCCAAATCTACGAATAGATTACACGCACTTTTTTGATGTAAAGCTTCACTATAGATACCACTTAGAATATCACCACCAACAAAGGAATCAAAGCCACCTATTATTGTGACAGTAGCTGAAATATCTGGGGAGAATATATCTGAATATTCCTTCTTTATTGTCTCTAGGAACGATGCATGATAAGGTGCTACTGCAAGCGGGGATGGATCGAGTTTTAAGAGAAGATAATTCATCGTTGTATTTGCCGCTATCACAACTTCATATAAATCTTTCTTAGAAATTTTATTTTCCTTTAAAAGTGACAGAATACTGGTGTGTACACGGTTTGTCATTAACGAGGATAATAAATCGATGTTTTCCTTGGTAGATGCGAATTGAATGCGACTAATCACATCAGAACCATAACGTGATTGCGGGTTGATAAATGATATGGTTTCGACGATTTTCTTGCGATATAAATCCAATAATACAAGAACAACTGTCGTCGTTCCAATATCAATTGCTATTCCATATGCATTATTTGTTTTTTTCGTTTCAATGAAAACATTAGAACGAAATACATCAAAAAGCAATCCATTATTTTTAATTTTTAGATATGGATTCATATCATAGTGTATGCAAACATCACTGTCGATTTTCATGGTTGAGGAATCCATATAACTTTCTACTTCCGTATCTTCCAAAACGGTTCTTGTGCATGCCAAACGAACTCCTTTTTGAATTTCTAAAGAAGTTAAAAATTTTTCTTCGGTGAGATTAACACGAGGCTTTGAAGGGATGATGATTTTGCATTTACCGCAAATACCTCTTCCATTACAAGGCGCTATAATGTCAATATTTGATGTCTGTAGTGCTTGTAAAATATTATTATTTTTTTTGATTTTCATCAGGATTCCACCTCTAACTTTGATGATATTCTCTGTTTCTATTTGTAAGATAGAATGCTTTATGATATCTTATAAATGGTGATGCATATGAAAGTTAAAATCTTGTCTTGTCAAATATTTGAAGTATATTTAGATTTTCTTTTAAAAGAATATACGCCTCGTTTTGATTTTGATATTGAGTATTTTGAAATCGATCAACATAACCAACCAAAACAGTTG
This sequence comes from Bacilli bacterium, assembly GCA_016936415.1. Lineage (GTDB taxonomy): Bacteria > Bacillota_I > Bacilli_A > Izemoplasmatales > Izemoplasmataceae > JAFGXW01. The sequence continues at coordinate 5,750 of JAFGXW010000059.1, forward strand.
AATCATCTTTTACAAGAGAAAATCAACCGTACACTTGGTTATGATTTGATTATTTTGATTTATGGAATCTGTGGCAATGCAACAACTGGTATCACAGCTTCTAGTACCAAAATAGTCATTCCTAGAGTACATGATTGTTCTACCATATTGCTTGGGAATAAAGCAATTCATCACAAAGTGTTTCATCATCGTCCATCACAAGGTTGGAGTTGCATTTCTTACACCCAAAGTGATACCCACCAGACACCTTATGAAGTAAATCCAAAGTATTTGGAATTTAGAGAAAAATATGATGAAGATACATCGTTGTATTTATTCAATATGTTATATCCAACACCAGAAAGTAAATTATACATATCACTTGATTTAGAACAAGATCATGAACGAATCAGTAACCTTCCCAAAGAAACTGAAATTATACAAGGAAGTTTTGCGTATTTAATGAACATATTACAACTACAGTTTGATGATATGTTGGTATTAAATCCCAACGAAACCATTGTGCCAATTTATGACAATGAAAAAGTTATGACTAAAAAATAGTCATAACTTTTTTAGTTGTAGTACAGTTTAACATCATGACTTGTACAGTAATCGATAATGTTTTCTTTTGGTATTTTATCCGTGATTACACCGGTTAACTGTGACACTGAAGCATAGGAAAATAAAGATGATTCTTCAAATTTTGAGCCATCTGCAAGGATATATGATTCGTTGCTATTTTGAATGCAAATCTTTTTTAATTCGGCATCTACCGCAGTGAAATTGGTTAATGCAAAGTCTTTTGTAATCCCGGTACAGGAAATGAATGATTTTGATATGTTTAAGTTGCTGATAAAATTGATGGCATTGATGCCAGTAATTGAATATGTTCGACGATCAAAATCGCCACCTATTACAATTACTTTAATCTTTGCTTTTGCGATAAGTTTCGGCAAAATTAAAACATTATTTGTGATTACTGTGATGTTGATGTCTTCTAAGTATTCTGGGATATATAAAGTTGTTGTACCTCCATCTATAAACACAACATCATTTTCTCGTATCAGGGATGCAGCTATTTTTGATATGTGTTTTTTTTGAGAGAGGTTTACGGTATTTCGATCCTTAATTTCGATTAACGCATTGCCTTGATAATTGATCGAAACACCCCCATAATTTTTAATGATGAGTTTTCTTTCCGCAAGTTCGTTTATGTCCCTGCGAACCGTATAAACCGATACATTGAAATGTTTTGCCAATTGTTCAACAGTGACACTATCATATTTTGAGATATAGTCTGCCATTTCTTTTATTCTAGTGCGCTTCATTTTAACACCTCTATCATCTTGATTGGTCTTGAATGATTCTATATTACCACACCAATATGAGCAAATCAATTAAAATATTGTCACTTGTTGCTAAAATATAGCCTATTTTAATGAAAAATATTGCTAATATTATGGTTAAATCATATAATGTGGTTAAGTACGTAAGGAGCCGATAAAATGAATATTTTAGAAAAAATTACATCTGCAATTGTAGATGGAGACAATGTAAAAGTAATTGATTATGTTGAACAAGCAATCAAAGAAAACGTCAGTGCACAAGATATTTTGAATAAGGGATTAATTTTAGGAATGAATCAAATTGGTAAATTATGGAATGATGGAGATATCTTTATTCCGGAAGTTTTAGTAGCGGCTAGGGCCATGAATAGTGGGAGTGAAATCATTGAAAGTTCATTGCTGAAGTCAGGAGTAGAACCAATCGCTACAGCAATCATCGGGACAGTGAAAGGTGACCTTCACGATATTGGTAAAAACATCGTTGGAATGATGTTGAAAGGCAAAGGATTCCATGTGATTGATCTTGGTGTTGATGTAACAAAAGAACAATATCTAGATGCAGTAAAATCAAATAATGCATCATTTGTTGTTTGTTCATCGTTAATCACGACAACCATGAACTATATGAAAGATGTTATCGAATATTTTAAAGAACAAGGATTCAGAGAACGTGTAATAATCGCTTGTGGCGGAGCACCAGTTACGCAAGAATTTGCGGATGCGATTGGGGCAGATGTTTATACTGCTGATGCAGTGAAATTGTCTGAAGTTTTTTTAGATATTGTTGAGGTGAGATAATATGAATTTAACTTCAAGACAACGCGTTAGACTGGCTTTGGAACACAAAGAAGCAGACAGGGTTCCAATTGATTTTGGGGCAATGAGATCGACAGGGATTTCTGCCATTGCATATCATAAAGTAAAAAAATATTTGGGGATAGAAACAGGGCATACAAAGCTATATGATATTTACCAACAACTCGCAGAACCTGAACCGATGATGTTGGATTATTTTCATGCTGATGTAGTGCAATTACATCGACTTAAACCAGCTTTTGGTGTGGATATATTAAACTGGAAAGCAGGAGTATTGCCTGATGGAAGTGAATGTCTTGTACCACTGAATTTTTCTCCGATTGAAGATGAAAACGGAGATTTAATCATTATGAATGGAGACATTCCTATGGCAAAAATGCCGAAAGGTGGATTGTATTTTGATAAACTATATCAACCTTTTAAAGACTGTAAAACGATCGAAGATATTGATCGTATACCAATGCCGATTATTTCCGATGAAGAACTGGATTATCTAGAAAAAGAAGCAAAACGATTATATGAAACAACTGATAAAGCGATATTAGGAACTTTTGGTGGGAACATCATTGAAAAAGGTGAATCGGATTGGGGATTTGAATTGTTTATGATGAATTTAGCGATGCGAAAAGACTTGATTCATCATTACTTAAAAAGATTATCGACTTCTCATATGATTAATCTAGAGAAATATTTATCACGTGTTGGTAAATATATTGACGTTATACAGTTTGGTGATGATTTAGGATCACAAACAAATACGTTGATATCTGTTTCAATGTATCGAGAAATGATCAAACCTTATCATAAAATGCAATACCAATGGGTTCAAAAGAATTATCCAGATGTGAAAGTGTTTCTTCATTCCTGTGGTTCCATCGTTAAATTAATTCCAGATTTGATTGATGCAGGTGTGCAAGTATTAAATCCAATTCAGCTTTCAGCAACAGGTATGGATCCTGAATTCTTGAAAAATGAATATGGAAAAGATCTTGTATTTTGGGGTGGAGGAATTGATACACAACAAACACTAACGCATTGTAAGGTGGAAGACATTCCTTCTGAAGTGAAAAGACTAATCGACATATTTAAGAAAGATGGGGGTTTTGTATTTACACAAGTTCATAACATTCAAGCAAATATTCCACCTGAGAAAGTGGTTTGTGTATATGAAAGTGCCTATAAATACGGATCCTATGATAAATAATCTGTCTATCCTCGTATTGAGTACAAGTTTCATAATGACTAAAAAAAAACAGCTGAGTAGATTTCTACTCAGCTGTTATACTTAAATATACAATTGGATTTTCTGGTGTTCCCCAAACCAGTGCAACCAGCTCAGGCATATCGATAAACGGATTTCGATTTCCTTGGAACTGGAATATTGTTTCATTACGCTCGATTTCCCATTCATCTACCGGATCTTCTAGATGCCAACGTAACAATGTTTTTAAGTCTGCATAATACGGTAATTTACTGTTTTGAATTTGTTCTACCAATTCAACAGAGTAAAAATCGGCAGTAAGTTCTAAATCAACATAATCTCCATCTTCACCTTCATAGCGGACTGCCATATAAAATAGCATTCTCGCAACATCACCTTTTACTTCATCACGAGGTTCAAAGAACCATTCACCACAAGTATAATTTCCATAACCACGATCGACAAGATTATCGTCGTTGATACCATCGTGGCAATCATCGAAGAAACGATTGTTTTTGGTTGAATTCATCGCTCTTTCAGCGGCGACAAGATGATGTCCATCGGTATGTGCACCAAGAGCGTATCCACCAAAGCTAACTTCAAATTCATAGCCATCTTCATCTTCAAAGTCACCATGTGACTTTGACCAAATGTGTTCTCTATTCCATTCGACATAATCGGCTTCACGATCATTGTTTTCAAAACAATAGTCAGGTAATAAATCAGTATTTGTGTCTTGACATTCCTTTGGCCAGGAATACCCAGAATAAAACAAAATAATGTTATCACTGTTTTCTGGATCTTCATCGGCTTCGCGTAACATTTTCCAAACATCCATATCATCTAAGTCTTTATCAGTATATGGAAATTCTGTATGATTCGTAATGATATCATTTAATTTATTTTTTAATGATTCTCCGGTTAATCCACTAATGCCATCATAATATCCTTGCGGGATATAAATGGTTGTATCAATACCTTGCGTAACGGTAATCACCAATGTGTATTCAGAGGTATTGCCTTTACTATCTGTCGCAGTGACCAATACACTTTGTTCACCCAAACTGCTTGTATCAATCGAACCAACAATGACTACATCACAATCGTCATCTTTATTATCCGTGCAGGTAATGTCACCGAAATCAATCAACCCATCTAGTTTGACGGTAGTACGAACATTACTTGTGTCGATGAGAGGTGCAGTTACATCAGGGTTGATCATTTCCATCAAATCAATACCAAGGAATTGATTTGAAATATAGAATATTGCGGCAATGATAAAACCGATAATTCCAACGTAATATTTGACTTTTTTCATCTAAATACCTCCATAACTTTGTATATCATTATTATATCATAAAAAGAAAGTGTTTTTTTCATTTTTATCTTAAATGGATATTTAAATAAAACTAGCTTAAAGTAATGTAAGACATGATACAATCCGCGAATATTTTGAATTGATTTAGAAGTTAGTTGATGATATACTATCAACGTATCAAAACTGAACATAGTGGGTGAGCTGAAATGTTGGAAAAACTATTTAAATTCTCTAAATTATCAAAGCAAGAAGTCAGTCAATACAAGGGGATTATTGCCGATAAAAATAATCTGACAAATGCAAAACATGAATTGTATGTTTTGTCTTTGGGTATATTGATGGAATTCTTTTTGATTGGGTTTTACGATATTCCTAATATCATGAGTAATGGTTGGAGCGCTCAAAACAATATATACTATTTGTTAGCGCATCTATTACTGTTTTTGATTTCATTACTAGGGACATTTGCTGCATATCGCGTGATTAAGAATCAGCGTTTCTTCTTATTTAACTATATCAAGTTTGAACATTTAAATGCAATACTTGCCACTGGATTTTTATCAGCCATCGCAGTTGTGACTGCATTAGATCAAACGAAAACCGATAGTATTACCATTTACGTTTTCTTTGCCTTAATCACAGGTTTCTTCTTTGTGATGAAACCTCGATTTACGTTTTTGGCTTTGAGTGTATCCTTTGTTCTTTTTGTGATTGGAAACATGATGTTTCAATCAAATACAGAAGTATTAACATCAAACATCACAAATGGTGCTTTATCGATTATTGTTTCTTTTTTCATTTCATTTGTATCTTATAATAATTTTGTTTATTTGACAGTTACAACAATTAAATTAGAAGAATTGACCGAACAATTTAAGAAAATGTCGATTACCGATGATCTTACACAAATATACAATCGTCGAATGTATGAACATAGTTTTATCGAGGAATTGTCTCGTTCGAAGAGAACCAATCATCCGTTTTCTATCATTATCTTTGATATTGATCATTTCAAATTGGTGAATGATGCACATGGACACGCAGTAGGCGATAGGGTTTTATATCAACTATCACAACATGTCGCAAGTCAATTGCGATTAGAAGATACATTTTCAAGATATGGTGGAGAAGAGTTTGTGATTATCTTATCTAATTCAAAAGTG